>CAZSTU010000182.1:0-5958 GCA_964609745.1 uncultured Halanaerobiaceae bacterium | reverse complement strand
GGACAATTAAGATCGATTTCTCCTTTTTGTCACAATGAAAAAAACAGGAGTTAAACTCGCCGGAAGTTCTGATGCTCCCATTGAAAGTCCCAATCCCTTTTATGGTATAGATGCCGCTGTAACCCGTCAGGACTTTCAGAAAAAACCTGCAGGTGGATGGCGTCCGTCCGAAAAATTTTCTCTGACAGAAGCTCTGAAATTATTCAGCATCGGTGGTGCCTATCAGTCCTTTGAAGAACATAAAAAGGGCAGGCTTAAAAAAGGTTATTTCGCAGACTTCCTCGTCCTGCCCTCCAATATCTATAAGTTAAAACCTGAATTTTTACTTGATCTTAAACCTGAGATTGTTTATGTTAATGGCAAAAAAGCATATGAAAAATAATATTATTATTCAAGATATTTTTTTTCAACATAGGGGGATGTCATCAGAGCCAGCATTGCTCCATAATCAAGGCTAAAATCAATCTTATCCCCAATAGTTAAGTCCTTTTCCACTTCTGTTACATCAAGCAATAAATGATCACTGCTGGCTCCAATTATCTCTGCCCCGGAGATAAGGGGAGTCAGCCCATCAACCTTAACATCCTGTCTGCCTATAGCCAGTATAGCCCGTTTTCTTATTCCCTTGTCTTCAAACTGCGGTTTTCCCCCAAATGCATCATGCCCTATTTCCCCCTCAGGAACAGAAGGCTTTTTCTTTAATTCAATAACACTGGCAGTTAAAGTAAAATTATCTTTTTTTAGTCCGCTTATTTTTCTCTGATGAGTAATATCAGTTCCCTGCAAAATCGCTTCTCCAACCCGAAAGTTATTTACACCGGCAGGAAGCATACCCTCATCCAGAAGTTTGGTGGTAGCAGTATTTCCTCCAGAAATAACTGAAAGATTGATATCATATTCCAATAAAAGTTTTTCTTTTAGTTCAACCAGTTTTCTCGTGTTCTCAGGAGTGGGGAGCACTCCACCATAACAACCGACATTTGTCCCCAGGCCGTTTATCCTTACTCCCTCAAGGTCAATAATAACTGCTATAAAATCTGAAAGATCTTCCGGCATTACACCTTCCCTTAAGTCCCCTACATCAACCATAATTATAATCTCATGTATTTTATTTTGGGCAACAGCTGCTTCAGACAGTGCTTTAATGGTCTTTAATTCACTAACAAGACTGACATCTGCATATTTAACTACCTCACCCACTTTGCTCAGCTGAGGCAAACGAAGCAGAACCATTTCTTCTTTTTCAAATCCGGCCTCTCTCAAAATTTTAATATTGCGCAGCCTTGAATCAGCTATTGAATCAATCCCCCCGGAAATAAATGCCCTGGCAACTCTGACGTCACCAGCAGAGCCCTTTACAACCCCGGTTAATTTGATATTCTCCTGATCACATTTGTTTTTCATTTTTCTGGCATTGGCAGTTATACCGGTCAGATCAATATTTACTCTTGGTGTCATTTTAAAAGCCTCCCTCTAATAATATACTATCATAATTAATTCGACTTTACTCTCTAAAATCCTGCCAGATGAATCTGAAAAGAAAATGGCATAAAAAATGCATGTTATATTGGTAAATACTCATCAAAATTTTTTTATTGTTTATTATTAAAACTCATAAGGAGGATAATAGCTAATGAGAGATTATAAGGAAATTCCTCTATGGCAGAATGTCAGTGAAGAGGAATGGAATGACTGGAAATGGCAGGTTAGAAACAGAATCACAACAGTTGACAGACTAAAAGAAGTTATTAAATTAACAGAAAAAGAAGCAGAAGAAATTGATAATGCCCTAAACAAATTAAGAATGGCTATCACACCCTACTATGCATCATTGATGGATCCTGAAGATCGTAATTGTCCTGTGCGAAAACAGGCTGTACCCACAAGACATGAACTTAATCTCGGCAATGCAGACCTCGAAGATCCCCTCCATGAAGATGTAGATTCACCTGTGCCCAATTTAACTCACCGTTATCCAGACCGGGTATTATTATTAATCACAGATCAATGTTCAATGTACTGCCGCCACTGTACCAGAAGAAGATTTGCCGGACAAAAAGACCAGGCAATACCTATGGATAAAATAGAAAATGCCATTAACTACATTAAAGAACACAAAGAAGTAAGAGACGTTTTACTTTCAGGAGGTGACGCACTCCTCATATCCAATGAAAAACTGGAAGAAATAATCAGTAAACTTTATGAAATTCCTCATGTGGAAATCATAAGAATCGGTTCAAGAACTCCAGTTGTTATGCCTCAGAGAATAACAGAAGACCTGGTAAACATGCTAAAAAAATATCATCCAATTTATGTTAATATACATTTCAATCATTCCAAAGAAATAACTGAAGAATCAGCCAGAGCATGTGCCAGGTTAAATGATGCAGGTATACCTGTTGGTAACCAAACAGTTCTTCTCAGGGGAGTCAATGATCAGCCCAAAATCATGAAAAAACTAATGCAGGATCTCCTCAAAATAAGGGTTAAGCCTTACTATATCTATCAATGTGATCTATCACAGGGAATAGAACACTTCAGAACCCCCGTCAGTCGTGGTCTGGAAATAATGGAAGCCCTGCGCGGACACACCAGCGGTATGGCAGTTCCAACCTATGTAGTCGATGCTCCTGGTGGAGGAGGCAAAACTCCCCTTAGTCCCAATTACTTAATATCCATGTCTGAAGGTAAAATAATTATGAGAAATTATGAAGGAAAAATATTCGCCTACACTGAACCAGGTTATAATGCAGACAGTCACCAATCTCCAGAACAAAACGAAGGAGTAAGTCAACTCTCCCTCAACGATAAATTTGCCCTTGGAGAATAAAAGCGCTTAATTAAATTAAGATTTGATTAATAAATGGGCGGCGGGCTTTAAAAAGGCCAACCGCCCTTTTTTTGCTATATTATTTAAAACTCTTTTAAATTATCACTTATTATTAATTCTGCCTCAGTCTTTTCTCTTACTTCCTCAACTGAAGAATCTTTTGCGACCTCTTTTAAAAGTAACCCTTCAGCAACTACTTCTATAACTGCCAGTTCAGTAACAATGAGATCAACTTCCCCCGCGGCAGTCAGAGGAAGAGTACATTCCTTCAATATTTTTGGTTTATCCTTTTTGGTAGTGTGAGTGGTAGCAATAATAACCTCCCTGGCACCAACTGTAAGATCCATGGCCCCACCCATACCGGGAACCAGTTTGCCGGGTATCATCCAGTTTGCCAGATTCCCCTTTTCATCCACCTGTAAAGCACCAAGAACAGTGGCATCAAGATGTCCTCCGCGGATAATAGCAAAGGAAGTGGCACTATCAAAAAAGGCAGCATCCTGGTTGAAGGTAACAGGCTGTCCTCCTGCATTAATTACATCCTTATCTTCTTTTCCTTTCTCAGGACTTGGACCGAGACCTACAAATCCATTCTCGGATTGAAGTATTACCTTTATATCATCAGGAATATAATTGGCCACCATGGTCGGCATACCAATACCCAGATTTACCAGGTCACCATCAGAAAATTCCCGGGCAATTCTTCTGGTTATCTTTTCTCTAACATCCATACTATCACCTCTTTTCAAATATTTAGAGATTAAGCAAAATCAACAATATAAACCACAAAAACCCCTGGGGTCATTATCTTATTGGCATCCAGGCTTCCTGTAGCAACAATTTCCTCTGCCTCTACCAGTACTGTATCTGCAGCCATAGCCATAATAGGATTAAAATTCCTGGCTGCATAACGATAGATTAAGTTTCCAGCTTCATCCGCCTTCCAGGCTTTAATAAGAGCTATATCTCCTCTAATTGGTTTTTCCAGTAAATATTCTTTTCCATCTATTTCTATTTTATCTTTTCCTTCTTCTACCACAGTTCCAACTCCTGTAGGAGTCAATATCCCACCCAGACCTGCACCTTCACTTCTTATTCTTTCGGCCAGAGTTCCCTGGGGAACAAGTTCCACCTCTATTTCTTCATTGTTCATTTGTTTTCCTGTTTGTGGATTTGTCCCTACGTGAGAAGCTATCACACTATCCACTCTTTTTTCAACAATCAAACTGCCCACTTTTTTCTCAGGAAATCCTGTATCATTGGCAATCATGGTAATCCCGGTAATATCTTCTTCATGCAAAAGTTCAATTAAATTTTCCGGTGCTCCACATTCCAGAAAACCACCTATCATAACCGCCTGATTGTCTTTAAGTACTCCTTTAACTTTATCAGGTGATACGATTTTACTCATAATTTTTACCCCCTATTATCATGAAATAGGCAATCACTCTCCACTAAATTGAACATTTTCCTTATTAATAAAGGCTTCCATGCCCTTTTTTTGGTCATCTGTACTAAAACAAAAAGCAAAAGCATTGGTTTCATAGGCAAGACCTTTTTCTATATCTTCAGTGAGACCAAAATTTATAGATTCTTTGGCCATATTCACTGCTATAGGCGCCTGTTTGCTTATCTTTTTGGCAAGTTTTTTAGCCTCTTCCATTAAATTATCCTGTTCAAACACACTATTTACAAGACCCATTTCTTCTGCCTGCTGAGCATCGATTCTTTTGCCGCTAAAAATTAATTCTTTTGCCTTTGCCTCCCCAATAATTCTAACCAATCTTTGAGTACCACCAAAACCAGGAATTATCCCCAATCCAATTTCTGGTTGGCCCAGTACAGCATTTTCACTGGCAAATCTAATATCACAGGAAAGGGCCAGTTCACATCCTCCTCCCAGTGCATAACCATTTATTGCTGCAATTACCGGTTTTGATAATTTTTCTATCTGATTAAAAGCCGTATGACCTTTTTGGGCAAACTTTTTTGCCCGGACAGGATTTAAATCTTTCATCTCCACAATATCAGCGCCAGCTACAAAGGCTTTATCGCCTTCCCCTGTAAGAATGATTACTCTTATTGCATCATTGTTTTCAAGCTCCTGAAAGACATTATGTATTTCGTCCAGAACTTCACTATTTAGGGCATTTAAAGCATCTGGCCTATTAATCTTTACTACAGTTATTTCATCAATACCAACATTTAAATAATTATAGGTCAAAATTTCCACCTCCATTTAATATTTATAAAATCCTTCACCGGTCTTACGACCCAGCTGTCCGGCCCTTACCTTTTTCTTCAGCAGAGGACAGGGGCGGTATTTGGGATCGCCAAATTCTTCATATAGTGTTTCCATAATGGCCAGACAGACATCAAGACCTATCATGTCACCAAGGGCAAGAGGGCCAATGGGATGATTGGCACCGTTTTTCATGGCCTTATCAATATCTTCAGCACTGGCCACTCCTTCATAAAGCAAAAAGGCTGCTTCATTAATCATGGGAACCAGTATTCTATTCACAACAAAACCGGGAGATTCATTGACTTCTACCGGGGTCTTGCCCATTTCTTTTATATATCCTTCAACTGTATTAAAGACTTCATCAGAAGTAGCAATACCTCTAATTAGTTCCACTAACTTCATTATCGGAGCTGGATTAAAAAAGTGAATACCTATAACTCTGTCAGGTCTGGATGTTACACCAGCAATCTCGGTAATACTCAATGCAGAAGTATTACTGGCAAGTATCGCTTTTTCATCTGTAATCTCATCAAGTTCCTGAAAAATTTCTTTTTTTAATTCCATATCTTCATTAACAGCCTCAATAACAAGATCTACATTGCTCAAATCTTTAATACTTGTAGTACCTTCAACTCTTTTTAGAATTTCTTCTTTTTCCTCTAAACTAATCCTTTCCTTTTTTACGCTGCGGTCAAGGTTTTTTTCAATATTTTCAATTCCCTTTTTCACATATTCTTCACTTATATCACGAATAATAACTTCACTACCAGCCTGAGCTATTACCTGCGCTATACCACTGCCCATAGTGCCGGCACCAATAATTCCTACTGTTTTCATAAATTATCACCTCTCCTTTGTTAATTATAATACTTTTGTTAAAGAA
>CAZSTU010000181.1:0-5960 GCA_964609745.1 uncultured Halanaerobiaceae bacterium | reverse complement strand
TAGATCTGATATATTTTATTCCTTCCAGTAAAAAATATAAATTTTTCTCTTTAGAAAGCCTTGACACTGAAAATAAAATAATTTCTACATCATCATATTTTTTTTCCAGTTGTGATAAAAACTTGTCCCTCTTATAATTAGCAAGCTCTACCCCTGTTGGTAATACTTCTATATATTTCCTTATACCCACATTACGTAAATACTGACAGGCAGTCTCTGTTGGTGCAAAAACTGCATCACATTTATTAGAAAATCTACGGATCAAAACATGAGCCAGCCACTTTTTAAAAAACTTTTTAATTAATCCAATGTCAGGTAAATAATGGACATATTTTTCTAAACGGGTATGATAAGTATAAATAAGAGTCTTATTATATTTTTTTGCTAATTTAAGCCCTTTTTTTCCCATAAGAAACGGATGGTGTGTGTGAACCACATCTATATCCAGTTTATCAAATTGATCATTTATATTTTTTGAAAAAATATTTACAATAGGCATGTCCAGTCCTTCTTTTTTATAGTAAAACAAGTTATCACATCTAATAACATTCTCTCTTTCTTCATATTCCCTTTTATTTGAGTAATCAGGAGCAAAAATATATACATTATGTCCCAGTTTTTCCAGTCCTTTAGTAAGCCTATAGATTGATATGGGCACTCCTCCTATGTTGGGAAAATAATTATTAGTGAACATTGCTATATTTAAATTTTGTTTTGGAATTTCATCTTTCAAATATACCACACTTTGATAATAATCGATTTCTTGTGTAAAATTTAAATAAAAAACTATGGCTGCCAATCCAAATATTAAAACAAATAATAGAATATTTAAATAGTTAGTATATAAAAATGACTGCAGAGATACCCACAAGTTAACCAATATCTTTGCCAATTGAGAATCTATAAAAGAAAAAGTGTTTTTTAATTCTACTTTACTATAATTAGTATTCTGACCGTCAACATTAACTTTTAAATAATGATAAACACTATCTTCTTCCTCCAAAAGCAATTCTCCACCGGCACCACCGGTAATGAAATAATCAACACCCTGTATTTCTTTATTATAATACAATGGTAAATTTGAAGAAAAAACTGCTTCTACTTGATATTGGGCAAATATATTTTGAAAAAAATCTCTGTTTTCTTCACCCTGCAAATAATTTTGAGAAACCTCCCCCTCAATCTCATTACCCATCTTAAATGGTGGTCTATTCATAAATACAAATATATTTTCAAAATCTTTAGCCCTTTCCAGTTCTTCCTTTATCCATTCTTTTTGCCAGTTTAGAGGGGTTTCTCCTGTAGTATCCAAGAATATAAAAAACGAATTACGCTCATAGAAAGAATAAAAAAAGGGTCCAAAATATTTATAATAATTTTTATGACCACCCTCAATTACTTCATTTTCTCCTAATCCCGTAATAAATGGTCTGTCTGTTTGCTGCAAAGACCTATATAAAACTCTGTACTTGCCTTCTCCACCGTCAAGAACATTATTTCCTGTAGAAATTATAAAATCTATATTATCTTTTTGAATTCTATTTATTATTTTTTTGTCAAAGATATTTATAGAATTTTTAACATTACCTACAACTGCAAAATTATATTCCTTTTTATTATCTATTACCCTTTTTATATGTCTTATATTTTTATAATTTAAGGCATTAAATTCTTCAATTACTGTTGGAGAATATAAACGATAAGAAACCACAATTATTATGGCTATAACAATTATCCAGACAATTAGTTTTTCATTTTTATTCACAATTTAGTCCTCCCGAATCAAATTTACAAAAAGCAACACAAATCCAATAACAATTCCAATATATTTTGTGAATAAACGCCAGGCAAGTATAAGCGGTAACATATCTGAAGTACTTACGAATCGTGCAAAAACAAGTGAATAACCACCTTCTGCAACACCTGTCGCTCCGGGAGTTGGTGCAAAATACATAACGAAAATAACGACTACCTGCATCAAAATAATATTTAAGTAATTTACTTCATATCCCAAACCTGTAATCAACAAATAAGAAAATGACAATTCACTCAATAAAAATAATATTGTAGATACTATTGTTATAGTTATTTTTTTGAAATCCTTTTTTAAAAAATCACTTAAACTGGCCTGAAATGAATCAAGTTCTCTAAATATATATCTTATAGTTTTTCTAAACTTTTTTTTGGAAATAAAGTTTCTATCATAAACAAAATAAATAACATTATATACTATTTTTTTTAAAAATCTATCTCTAAAGATAATTATATAAAAAAACACAATATATAAAGCTGCAAAAAAGGTAAGGTATACCAAAAGGGAAGACTGAGGTAATATTGTTTCAAAACTACTTCTATTAAAAATAATAATAGGAGTAGCAATAAATATTATAAATGTTGCCAGAACAGTACGTATAGTAGTAGAAGCAGTGGCATCACCCAGAGAAATTCCTTTTTGATTGAGAAAATATATTTGAACCACTCCTCCCCCGGTAGCAAAAGGAGTTATATTGGAAACAAATAAATTAATAAAAACAAGCTGATATATATATCGAAACTTTATTTTGCAATCAAGTGTTCTAATAACAGTATATAATCTCAATCCATCAAGGGTAAAATATATAAAAAGAAGAATTAACAATTGTATTATTATTAAGGGAGAAAATTCTTTTATAATCAGAATTCTTCCAGGCTTTCCAAAAGTTTTGTATATATAGAAAAAGGTTAAACCTGATAAAACAATAAAAATTATAAGATATTTTAAATAACGTGAAAAATTTATTCCTTCCTCTTCAATAGTTTCTTTTATATTTTTTTCTGATTTTTTATCTAATTCTTCATATAAAAATTCATCTTCCTCTTCCACGAAAAACACCTCATTCCTTCTACTCCATATTATTTCCTATTATTGATATTTAAATAGTATATTTCTCCTTTATAAAATATTAAATGAAAATATTCTATTTCCTTCCCTCAAAAAAAGAAAAGAGCAGCAGTAACTTCTGCTGCCCATAACAAATTAAATTTTTATAAAATTTCTTAAGCAGTTTCTTCTTCTTTTTCCAGCATCTCATGTAGACAATCCTCGCAGACAGTTTTACCCTTATGTTCTATTGTATTCTCTGCACTTCCGCAAAAAATACATGCTGGTTCATACTTTTTCAAAATTATTTTATCATTATCATCTACATATATTTCTATAGGGTCTTTTACATCAATATTCATTGTCTGGCGTAATTCTTTGGGTACAACAATTCTGCCAAGATTGTCAATTTTACGCACAATCCCTGTTGCTTTCATAAGTTATTACCTCCTTTTGTTTAATTATAACAATTATTGGATTGCATGTCAATATATAATGTTGTATTTTGACAATTAAATATTTTTATGAAAATATTTTTGGTAATATATCAGTAATTATAGCGTTTTCTTATATTTTATGTCAAAAAAACAGACACCCCAAATAAAGGGGGTCTGTTTCATTAAATATGATTCAATATAACTATTTTATGTGGGCTTTACCCCTGTACACAAGACCTCTCACACCATCTACAGTTAAGACCTCGCCATCAGTTAAAGTCTGAAACACATTACCCGCATTTACCACCACAGGTTTGCCGAGATTAAGCCCAACAATTGCAGGATGTGATGTAAGACCGCCTTCGACAGTAATTATTGCAGACGCTTTTTCCATTGCAGGAATAAAGTTTTTATCTGTCATGCGGGTTACTAGAATATCTCCTTCTGTAACTTTTTCTTTTGCTTCAGACGCAGTCTTAACTAATCTGGCTATACCGGTTACATTTTTCCGACCAACACCCTGCCCTTCTATAATTGGCTTGCCTACTACATCAACTTTGATTAAATTAGTTGTACCGGGAATACCAACCGGAGCTCCAGCAGTTATTGTTACCAGATCACCATTTGCTACCAGTTTGCTTTCCAGTGCAATTGAAATAGCATTATCTATCATCTCATCTGTTGAACTACTCTGGGGTACAAGTAAAGGATATACTCCCCAGTTTAATGTTAAAAAGTGTTGAACTCTTTCAGAGGGTGTAACAGCTATAATTGGAGTCATGGGACGGTATTTTGAAACCATCCTGGCTGTAAGGCCAGAGCCGGTGGCAGTAATAATAGCTTCTGTATCAAGATCAGTTGCTGTTTCACAGGAAGCCAAACTAATGGCACCTGTAACTGTTTCAGGTTTAGGATATTCTTTTTTAAACGTTTCTTTATATGAAAGAGATATTTCTGCTTCTTCTGCTATCCGGGCCATTGTTTTTACAGACTCAACGGGATATTCTCCTGCTGCAGATTCTCCAGATAGCATAGTGGCATCTGTCCCATCAAAAATAGCATTGGCCACATCAGAAGCTTCAGCTCTGGTAGGCCGCGGGTTCCGTATCATAGAATCCAGCATTTGAGTGGCTGTAATGACTGGAATTGCTTCTTCATTACATTTTTTGATCAACATTTTCTGTATTACCGGAATTTTTTCAGCTGCAATTTCTACCCCAAGATCTCCTCTGGCAACCATTAAACCATCGGAAACCTCAATTATATCATCAATATTGTCTACACCCTGTTGATTTTCAATCTTGGGAATGATTTTTATATCTTCCCCACCGTGTTCTTCTAATAATTTCCTGATTTCAATAACATCGGCAGCTCTTCTAACAAAAGATGCTGCAATAAAATGTACATTTTGATTAATGCCAAATACTATATCTTTTTTGTCCTTTTCTGTCAATGAAGGTAAATCAACAGCTATTCCAGGAAGATTAACACCTTTACGAGAACCAAGTTCCCCCCCATTAACCACACGACATATAATTTCTTTTTCTCCAATTTCCAATACTCTGAGTTCAATCAAGCCATCATCAATTAATATAGAAGCTCCCTCATATACTTTTTGAGGTAAAGCATCATATTGTACCGTAAATTTATTTTTATCACCTTTGATTTCTTCAGTAGTAATTATCACCTTTTCGTCTTTTTTTAAAATAGCAGGTTCATCTTTTAAATCACCTGTTCTAATCTCCGGTCCTTTAGTATCAAGCATCAAACCAATAGGTTTATTTAACTCTTCAGCAATCTCTTTCACATTTCTAATTCTCTCTCGATGCTCCTCTTGATTACCATGAGAAAAATTAAAGCGTGCCACGTCTAGACCTGCCTCTATGACTTCACGTAAAGTTTCTCTATCATCAGTAGCCGGGCCAAGAGTACAAACAATTTTTGTTTTGCGCATAGTTCCCCCCCTTAAAGTGATAAGATATGGGCCAGATCATATATTTCCTGTTCAATTTCTTTTTTTTCTTCCAGAGCCCTCTTAATATTACATGTTGTAATATCACTGTTTTTATAAGCAATCATCTTATCAGTCTGACCTTCAATTAATAGTTCTACCGCTTTGGCCCCCATTCTGCTGGCCAGGATCCTGTCCATTGCAGTTGGGCTGCCACCCCGTTGCAAATGGCCTAGAATTATTACTCTAGTTTCCATACCAGTTCTCTCTTCAATCTGCTTTCCAAGGGCAAATGCTTTACTTTCATGAATATCTCTATCTGTCTTAAAATCTTCACCTATACCTTCAGCAACCATAATAATACTATGTAACTTACCACGAGCATAACCATGCTGAATCTTATCGCAAATTTCCTCTACTGTGAAGTCCATCTCAGGTATCAAAATTGATTCAGCACCACCGGCCAGTCCTGCCCTCAATGTCAAAAAACCTGCATGACGTCCCATAGTCTCAACTACAAAAGTTCTTTCATGAGAAGTTGCAGTATCACGAATTTTATTTATTGCATCAAGTATAGTATTCATGGCTGTATCAAAACCAAGAGTATAGTCTGTACAACCAAGATCATTATCAATGGTTCCTGGTATACCAATTACAGGTAAATCAAATTTTTCCTTTAAACGATGGGCGCCTCTTAAACTACCATCACCAC
>CAZSTU010000180.1:0-6110 GCA_964609745.1 uncultured Halanaerobiaceae bacterium | reverse complement strand
AACTAAGGTTAACATTTGAGCCTGTTCTTCTTTTCCCGCCTGTTTTAAAACAATATTTATTACTGAAATAAATATTCCAATACCAGCAATCTTAAAAATTAAATCAATATCCAATAGTTTCACTCCTCAATAAAATAATATAATTATTAATAAACTCAAGAGCACTCCTGTGTAACGGCTTAATTTCACCATTTTTTCAGCTTTTTCACCAGCACAGGATATTGCTTCATCCAGTCGAAATAAAGTATTTTTGCTAACACTGTCCATTTCGGCCAGGGGAGTTGATGTTATCTGCAAACCCCAATCAAGTATTATTTTAATATCAGATTTTTTTAAATTTGTTTGTTCCTGTCTTTCCTGCCAGATGCCGGTCCATAAAGCTTCAAATTCACCTTGTTTTTCTTTATTTAGTTCCTGCGAAATTTCCATAAAAATTTCAGATAGAGGATATTTTATATTTTGACAGGCATTATAGATTGCATCAGCAAATTTTTCCTGCTTATATCTTATCTCAGTATCAATTATTTTAACTGCCAGCTGCAATCCCCTTAATTCTGATACTCTGTTTTTATATCTTAAAGAAATTAGCCATCCTATCATTGTTCCAGAAAATAATATCATTAAAGCCCCACATATTTTAATTATCACCTCCACATATTACTCCTCCTTTACCATTAAGTACTTTTTCAAGGGTACCCACTCCTTTTCTCTCACTCAGTACAATAAAACGTTCAAAACAATGTTCATTAAATAGTATTTTTAATTCAGGCCTCTTTTTAACCTCCTCCAGGCCTTTACCATGAACGGTTGCTAACACCTTTACCCCTGTATATAGAGCAGTTTTAATTGCCCTCACATCCTTAATGCTTCCTATTTCGTCAACTGCTATTACTTCTGGCGACATTGATCTTATCAATAATAAAATCCCTTTAGATTTAGGACAGTTATCAAGCAAATCAGTACGAGGCCCTACATCATTTTGTGGTATTCCATTATAAGCTCCAGCAATTTCTGACCTTTCATCTACAAGCCCAACTTTAAATCCTTTTATCTTCTTTGACGGCTGTCCACTGCTTATCAATCTTATAAGATCTCTTAACAGGGTGGTTTTACCGCACAGAGGTGGTGATATTATTAAAGAATTATAAATTTCATTTCGTGTATAATCATAAATATCTTTCAGCAAATAACTGCCTACACCTTTAAGTTCACGGGTAATACGATAATTTATACTATTAAGATTTTTTATCCTTATAATTTTATTTTTTTCTACTATCGCCTCTCCTGTAAAACCAACTCTATGCCCCCCGCGTATTGTAATAAATCCTTCTTTTAACTGTCTTTCAAGTGCATAAATAGAATTTTCACTTAAAATCATCAATGCTTTTTCAAGCATTTTAGGTGTCACTACAGATTGTCTATTATTCTGGGAATATTTCCCCTGTTTATTTAAGAAATATTTTTTTTGAGGTGTAATAATCTCCAGTGGTTGATTGGCCCTTAATCTTATTTCCAGCAAATCTCCTTCTATCCACTCTAATGCTTTTTTTACAATCAAACAAATTTTTTCTGGCAAAAATTTATAAACTTCCTCATCCACTTTTCAAACCTCACTTTCTCAGTTTGTCCAGTCTTACTTATTAAATTAATATTATAATTTTAAGTAAACTATGCATGTGAAAAAAATTTAATCCAGATTTTTCTGGTATAATTAATTTATCCCATCAAATAATACTTAATGGAGGTGTATGAGATGGAAAACAAAGCAAAAACAACCAGTTATTCAGTAACAGGACTGGGTGTGGCAGTATCTGCCCTGGGTTGGAGCCTGCTGCCAACCCTCTGGGGAGCAGGTATTCTTGGTTTTGGTGCTGCCCATGTGGTCTTAGGACTTTTGGATACTCAGAGACCCACCATAAAAAACCCAAAATAAGTCACCTCCATAAAAAAAAGGATAAGAGGAATGAAAAATCATTCCTCTTATCCAGATAAAATTATTTCTAATTTTTTTTAGACTTAAAAAATCAATATCATACTAAAAAGCAATAGTATTAATATAAAATACAACTTTGTAATTTACGATACTCTTTCTATATATTCGTCTTTACGGCTGTCAATTTTTACTATATCTCCTTCATTTATAAACAATGGAACCTGTATAACTAGGCCTGTTTCCAGTGTTGCCTTTTTAGAACCGCCAGAAACAGTATCTCCCTTTACACCAGGCGGAGTATCAACTACCTTAAGTTCTACAAAAGTAGGTACCTTAACCTGAAGGGGCCTGCCTTCATGCATTAATAATTTTAAATCCATATTTTCTTTGAGATAATTTATATTATTACCCATCTGTTCCCGGGAAAGTGTAATCTGGTCGTAATTTTCCTTATCCATGAATACATAATCTTCACCATCCCAGTAAAGAAATTGAACATCTCTCTCATCTATATGTGCCCTTTCCACCTTAGCATTTGCTCTAAATGTTTTATCAACTACATAACCCTCTTCAAGATTTTTGAGCTTTGTTCTTACAAATGCACCGCCGCGGCCGGATTTTGAATGCTGAAATTCTTCCACCTGGTAAACTTCACCATCAACCTTAATTGTCAATCCGTTATGAAAATCATTTGTAGATATCATATATTAAACACCTGAGTTATCTCTCAGGCTCCACCTCCTTTAATTATAAAATTATCAGTTTTTTGGGAGAATTATTTAAGGGTTTACAACCATTTTCTGTAATTAATAAATCATCTTCTATTCTCACTCCACCCCATTCAGACAAATAAATACCGGGTTCATCTGTAACAATCATTCCAGGTTCTAATTTCCCATCTTGTGCTGTATAAGAAAGTCTCGGGCCCTCATGGACTTCAATTCCAATACCATGTCCAAGACCATGACCAAAATTATCTCCATAACCCGCTTCAGAAATAATTGTCCGGGCCAGATTGTCTGCTTCTTTATAAGACATACCCGGTTTTATTTCACCAATAACTTTATAATGAGCCCTGAGCACAAGATTATAAATTTCTTTTTGTTTATCTGATGCTTCCCCAACAACAATTGTTCTTGTCATATCTGAACAGTACCCATTATAAAAACAACCAAAGTCCAAAGTCACAAAATCTCCCTCTTCAATCCGTTTATCACTGGCAACACCATGGGGCAAAGAAGAACGAGCCCCTGACGCTACAATAAAATCAAAAGCATTTTTTTCTGCACCTTTCTTTTTCATAAAAAATTCAAGTTCAAGAGCAACTTCACGTTCATTTACACCGGGTTCTATAAAATCCATTATATGAGAAAAGGCCAGATCTGTAATATCAATCGCCTTTCGTATTTCTTCAATTTCTTTATCTTCCTTTTTCAGTCTTAGTCTTTCTATAATTTTTTTAGTAGGAACTATTTCACAGTAAAAGTGCTCATTATATTCCTTATATTTAGAATATGAAATTACTTCAGATTCAAATCCAAGTTCTTTGACACCATCATCTTTTAAAATTTCTCCAATATTTTGAGTAATATCTTTATTGAACTCCTTAATTTCATAACCATCAGTCTGCTCCCTTGCCTGTTCTGTATACCTAAAATCAGTTATAAAATAATTTTTTTCAGGGGTAAACAAAACCCGTCCTGCAGTTCCTGTAAAACCTGTCAAATAAAAACGGTTTTCACCCTTATCAATTAATAACCCATCAATACCTCTTTCTTCCATCTCCTGTCTAACTCTCCTTATTCTCTCTCTCATTTATATATCCTCCTTTTATAATATCGATTAAAGCATCCAAAGCAAGTACATACCCTGTACTTCCCAATCCAGTAATTACCCCTTTAACCACCTGAGAGGTAAGAGACCTCCTGCGAAAATCTTCTCTGCCCAAAATATTACTTAAATGTACTTCAATAATAGGTTTTTGAAAAATTTCAAGAGCATCTCTAAGAGATACACTATAATGTGTTAATCCACCTGGATTAATAATTAACCCGGCATTGTCATCACTGTATTGGTGAATTTTATCTATTAACTTCCCTTCATGATTACTTTGAAATATGTTTAAACCAATATTATATTTTTTTGCTCTTTCTCTTAACATGGTATTAATATCTTCAAGTGAATCTCTACCATAATTTTCAGGATTTCTTTTCCCTAATAAATTTAAATTGGGACCGTGAATCACAGCAATTTTGCTCATAAAATTAACACCCCTGAATTTTTTTAATTATTTCTTCCACTAAGGCTTCCTGATTTTTGTTATCTGTATTAATTTTTGGACTAAATATTTCATAAAGTTCTTCCCGTTCATCAAGAAGTAATTCCACCTTTTTGCAGGGGTTTTTACAGCAAAGCAGGGGTCTTTTTTGTATATCAACTCTTTCCAGTATTTCTTCAACACTAGCTTTAAGTAATACCGGGTGTGTATATTTTAATAAAATCCGTCGGTTAACTTTTTTTAAGATTATTCCTCCTCCTGTAGAAAGCACAATATTACTTTTGTTTGTACATATCTGTCTCAATACTTCTGTTTCTAGAGAACGAAAATAATCTTCTCCATGTATTTTAAATAGTTTTTTGATATTTAACCCGGTCTTATCTTCAATAATCTGATCTGTATCAAAAAAATTAAAATCCAGGCGTCTTGCAAGTTTTTTCCCAACAGTAGTTTTGCCTGTGCCCATAAACCCAATTAGTGAAATAATCACAATATCTCCCCTCTGAATTAAAACTTTAAATTATTCTAAGTTAATGTAAATTTTATCATACATTTTCTTCTTTACATTGTATTTTTCTATAACATCAGTTGATTCTCCTGCCTTATCTTTTATTTTTTCTTCACTATCCTTATTTTCTTTAATTATTGTTGGGGTTATAAATATCACGACTTCACTTGTCATATTATTTTCACTTGATTTGGTGAAAATTTTTCTTAATATTGGTATTTCATTAATTAAAGGATGTGTACTTTTCCCTGATATCAAGTCATCCTTTATTAAACCTGCTATAGCAAAAGTTTCTCCATTTTTAATTCTAACCTCTGTATCAATTTCTCTTGTGTTAATTGCCGGTAGACTGTCACCAATTGGCTCTCCAAGTGAGCTAATACTGGGATTTAATTTTAAAATAATCTCATCATTTTCCACAATCCACGGTTCAAATACTAAATTAATTCCAGCTTCAATATACCTGATTTCTTCAATTTCTTTTCCATCTTTTTGAGATTTAACTTTTATTGGTATTTGATCTCCTATTAAAAGACTGGCCTTATTCCCATTTAAGGTCTGCAAACTGGGACGGGCTAAAATACGTGCTTTTGCCTTTTCGCGGGACATTTCCAGTATATTTTTCAAAATATAATTTAAATTTTTTATTGTTTCCCTATCATCTATTACATTAAAGTTTTTAAACAGTTCTGTACTCAAACCCAAATCGTTTAATTCAGTATAAGAAAACTCATCCACTCTAACTTCTATCCTCACCTGGGACACCGGTTTATCAATTTCAGAAATTGCATTTAAAGCTTCCTTTACTTCTTGTTTTTCACCTTTAATTGCTATCATATCCTCAACAATAACTGTGTTCAAATTTTCATGAAATTTTTGTAAAAATACTAGTATTTTTTCCGGCTTTAAATTATTTGGTCTGTAATAATCTGTGATATTCCTGATTTGTTTTTCCTTTGATACCAGATTTATAGATAATAAAAATTTATTAATTTCATTTGCATCACCTTTCAAAATTACTTTATCTTTCTCAATAATATAATTAATCATGACTTCTGATGGCAGCAAAAGAAGTTTTTCTTCTATAAGATTTCTATCATATTCTTTTAGATCAACATTTATTTCTTTATAATCCTCAGTATTATAATCATAAAATGAATTTACTCTTTCTATTAAGTTTTCAGCCTGCTTTAAATCATCCCTGGTTCCTTTTAAAAATAGTCCCCCGGTATTTTCATTTACTATAACTAACATACCAGGTAACATTTGAGATATGCTCTCTTTTATTTCCCGAATATCATTTCCTTTATAATATACAAAATCATAATCTTTATCACTTTTTGAAACTGAAGAATCTAACTCTTCTATTAATCTAATGCAATTTTCAATAC
>CAZSTU010000179.1:0-6123 GCA_964609745.1 uncultured Halanaerobiaceae bacterium | reverse complement strand
ATACAATTGATTAATAGTGGAACCCATGCTATAATAATTTATAACAAAAGAATATAAAGGAGATAATAATTATATCTTTAGAAATATAAAAAATTCAACTGAATAAAAAGGAGTGGTAAGAAATGTATAGATTTAAGACTTTTATGCTTATGGTATTATTGACAGTGGTACTAATCTTATTGGGAGGAGCAATAGCCGGTGAACAGGGTCTGGTCATGGCCTTTATAATATCAATTGGTATTAACTTTTTTAGCTACTGGTTTAGTGATAAAATTGCCATTAAGATGACTAAAGCCAAACCTCTAACCGAAGAAGAAGCTCCTGAGGTTTATGAGATTGTACGACGTTTAAGTAATAGAGCTCATATTCCTGTTCCGGATATTTATATAACCCCTTCCGAGCAGCCAAATGCTTTTGCTACGGGAAGAAATCCTAAAAATTCAGCCATTGCAGTTACTCAGGGAATTTTGAGAATTCTTGATAAAGATGAGCTCGAAGGTGTTATAGCTCATGAAATGGCACATATTAAAAATAGAGATACACTTATTAGTACAATAGCAGCAGTAATGGCCGGGGTTTTAACATTTCTGGCTAGAATAGGACGATTCCGGATGATTTTTGGTGGTAGGAGAAGGTCGGAGGGAGGAGCTGCCGCATTGTTAAGGATAGTGGCTATTATCCTGGCTCCTCTTGCAGCAATTTTGATTAGAATGGCTATATCCAGATCAAGAGAATATGTAGCAGATGAAACTGGAGCCAGAATAAGTGGTAGACCGGAAAGACTGGCCGGTGCTCTGCAAAAGATGCAGCGTCATGTAAGTGCTAAACCAATGGAAGTAAATGAAGCAACTTCTCATATGTTTATTTTAAATCCTCTGTCCCGCGAAGGTATAGGTAAACTTTTTAGCAGTCATCCACCACTGGAAGAGCGAATAGACCGTTTAAACAAGATGAGAGTTTAGATTAAAAAAATTTCAGGGAGGGATAAATATGGAAATTACCTTACTGGAACCACTGAATATAGAAAATGAGAAACTCACTAGACTTGCATCAGAATTAGAAAATAGGGGCCATGTATTTAATGCCTATGATGACCGTACTGAAGATGAAGAAGAAATTATTGAAAGGGCTTCTGGTTCTGATGTTATTATTATTACTAATTTACCTCTTTCAGCAGAGGTTATTAATTCTTTGCCTGAGTTAAAGATGATTTCAGTAGCATTTACCGGCGTTGACCATATTGATTTAACAGCCTGCCGGAAGCAGGGTATAACTGTTAGCAATGCACCGGGATATTCTACCCACTCTGTGGCTGAACTGGCAGTTGGTTTGATGATTTCTGTAATGCGAAATATTGTCAGTTGTGATCGGGCTGTTAGAGATGGAAAAAGCAGAGAAGGTCTTATAGGAAGTGAGTTAAGAGGTAAGACCCTGGGAATTCTGGGTACAGGTAGTATCGGTTTGAGAGTTGCTGAAATTGCCAGTGCTTTTGGCTGTGATTTGATTGCTTATAGTCGGAGTGAAAGAAAAGAAGCAAGGGAACTAGGTATAAAATATGTTGATCTTGATACACTTTTTGCAGAAAGTGATATTGTAAGTATTCATCTTCCTCATACATCTGAAACAGAAGGAATGATTAATAAAAATTTAATTAATAAGATGAAGGAATCTGCCATTTTAATTAATACTGCCAGGGGTCCTATAGTTAATAGTGAGGCACTGGCAGAGGCCCTCAATGAAGGAAAGATTGCAGGTGCCGGTATAGATGTGTTTGAAATGGAACCACCTATCCCTGGAGATCATCCTCTGGTGGGGGCTAAAAATACCATACTTACTCCACATGTGGCTTTTGCTACTCCTGAAGCATTTGACAGAAGAGCCAGAATTGTCTTTGATAATATAATAGGCTGGCTCGATGATAAACCGATTAATGTAGTCAGTGAGTGATGTATGCAAGTTTAAATAAAGAGAGGCTTTTTAAATGTCACAGAATAGTAGCAGGTATTTACCATTTATCGTTGTAGCACTGGTTTTTTTCTTTCTTGGTGGTTTAAGGTTAATGGAAGAAGAGTGGATAATGGCAGTTGTGATGTTAGTGTCCTCCCTTTTCTTTTATGCTATTTATTTTATAATAAAGGGTAAAAATACAGGTTAATTATATTAAAAATAAATAATTAATATACACAGGGGAGCCTTGTGGCTGAGAGAGGGACTACTCCTCGACCCTTTGAACCTGATCTGGTTAATACCAGCGGAGGGAGGTGTGACTAATTGTTATTAACACAGCTTCCTGCCGGGGGGCTGTGTTTTTTATGTTTTTATGTATTCTTTTATTTAAATAAGGTTAGAAAAGGAGGAAAAGCATGAGAACAAAAAAATTAACTCTTTCTTCATTGTTCATTGCTCTGGGGACATTAACCGGACATATTGTATTTATACCTGTGGGTGTGTCAAAATGCTTTCCGGTTCAGCATTTGATTAATGTACTATCAGCAGTATTACTGGGCCCCGGGTATGCTGTGTGGAATGCTCTTGCTATATCTGTCTTTAGAAATATTTTGGGTGTGGGATCCCCTCTGGCCTTTCCGGGAAGTATATTTGGAGCTTTGTTTGCGGGACTGGCCTATCAAAAATGGAAGCACAAATTGCCTGCAGTAATTGGTGAGGTAGCAGGAACGTCAATACTGGGCGGATTGGCTTCTTATCCTCTGGCCAAATACGTTCTTGGCCAGGAAATTGCTGTTTTCTTTTTTGTAGTACCATTTCTGGTAAGCACCCTGGGTGGTAGTATTATAGCTTATGTGGCTCTGGAAGCAATGGAAAATGGTGAGATCATACAAAAATGGTATAAAAGGGAGGTGTAGTAATAATGAAAAAAGTATTGACTATTGCCGGCTCTGAC
Source organism: uncultured Halanaerobiaceae bacterium (assembly GCA_964609745.1). Classification (GTDB taxonomy): domain Bacteria; phylum Bacillota; class Halanaerobiia; order Halanaerobiales; family DATFIM01; genus CAZSTU01. Next base: position 3,221 of record CAZSTU010000179.1, on the reverse strand, counting down.
TCAGGAGGTGGGGCCGGGATTCAGGCTGATTTAAAAACCATGACCGCACATAAGACCTACGGGGCATCGGTAATTACAGCAGTTACGGCTCAAAATACCCTGGGAGTGCAGGCTGTAAATACTCTTTCACCGGAATTTGTGGCCGAACAAATAGATTCAGTACTGTCAGATATAAAGATTCAGGCTGCCAAAACGGGGATGCTGGCCAGCAAAGAAATTGTGAAAGTGACGGCAGGAAAGTGCAGGGAATATGGTATAAAAAATCTGGTAGTAGATCCAGTAATGGTAGCCACAAGCGGGGATTTGTTGCTTGAGAGAGAAGCGGTTGACACCTATAAAGAAGAGCTTATTCCGGAAGCCAGGATAATAACTCCAAATATAAATGAAGCAAAGATTCTTGCAGGGAAAGAGGTTGAAGATGATGTAGCTCCGGAAACACTGGCCCGGGTATTATATAAACTGGGCAGCGATTATGTTTTAATTAAAGGAGGACATGGAAGCCAGGGGAGAGAAATTATTGATCTGCTCTATGATGGTAGTGATTTATGTGAAATTAAAGGTGAAAGAATAAAGACACCTCATACTCATGGTACAGGTTGTACTCTTTCGGCAGCAATTGCCAGTTTTCTTGCACATGATTATAAAATGAAAGAAGCGGTTAAAAGAAGCAAAATTTTTGTAACAGAAGCCATACGTTCCGGTATAGATATTGGTGAGGGGAATAATCCTCTCAATCATCTTGCCTTTTTTGAAAATGAAAATTTGAAAGGGGTTTGACCTGATGAGATGGAATTTATATCTTATAACAGAAGAAAAACTGTCAAATGGCAGAAAAACTCTTGAAATTGTCAGAGAAGCTGCGGCAGGTGGTGTGGATGTTATTCAGCTGCGGGAAAAGAAGATGGGATTACATCAAAGATATCATCTGGGCCTAAAGGTAAAAGAAATCACCGATAGAGGGGGAATAACCTTAATAGTAAATGATAGAGTGGACCTTGCACTGGCCCTGGATGCGCACGGGGTACATCTGGGCCAAAAAGATATGCCTTTACCGGCCGCCAGAGAAATAATGGGAGAAAATAAAATAATAGGAATCTCTGTTTCCACTGTAGATGAAGCCAGACGAGCAGAAGAACATGGCGCTGATTATCTGGGAGTTGGGGCAGTTTATGAAACCGATTCAAAAAACGTAAATAATGATAGAGCGGGTATTGGAGCAGAAAGGATTAATGAGATTGACCGGGTGGTCAATATTCCAATAATAGCTATCGGGGGACTGGATATTTCTAATGTGCATTCTGTGATCAAAAATGGCGCTGATGGGATAGCAGTAATATCTGCTCTGACAAAAGCTGATAATATTGAAAAAAAGACACGTAAATTTAAAGAAAAAATTTTAGAACTAAAAAAGGGGGTAAAATAATGAAATCTGAACATCAGGAGGAAATTAATAAAGTTTTAGAAATTGTTGAAAAGCATAAACCTTTAGTTCATCATATAACCAATAATGTGACGGTTAATGATTGTGCAAATATTACCCTAAACTGGGGGGCATTGCCGGTAATGGCCTCTTCCCCGGAAGAATCTGCTCAAATGCTTGAGTCTGCTACCGCTCTTGTCTTGAATATTGGCACCCTTGACTCCAGACAGATGGAAGCAATGTTAAAAGCAGGAAAAAGAGCTAATAAGATGGATATTCCTGTAATTTTAGACCCGGTGGGAGTAGGGGCTACTGAATTTAGAACAGAGTCTGTACGCAAATTGCTGGCTGAACTGGAGATTACAATCATAAAGGGAAATAGAGGAGAAATAAGCATATTGGCTGGAAAAACAGCAGAAGTTAAAGGAGTTGAAGCAGTAGGTGAGTATAATAAGATAGAGAAAAGCTCTGCGGAATTAGCCCGAATGCAAAATTGTACTGTGGTTGTTAGTGGAGCAGAAGATATTATTACTGATGGTGATAAAGTTGATAAACTAGATAATGGTCATTATTTAATGGGTAAAATAGTTGGTACCGGTTGTATGCTGGCCAGTACTCTGGGAGTTTTTGCTGCAGCAGCTTCTATAGAAGAAATTTCATATTATAAAGCTGCCATTTTAGCTGTTCATGCTTATGATCTGGCCGGTGAAAAAGCTGGAGCTGAAAGTGACGCTCCCAATCAATTCAAAATAAAGTTTATGGATGAAATTTATGAGTTAAGTCTGTAGTTTTAGATATCAAGGCTGTTTCTCATGGTCTTGATTGGCTAAAAAATAAAATTTCTGATGATATGAATTCAGATGAACTGGCCGGAGAACCATTTACAGTTGATACTCAACCAGTCTGAGTGGTGGACAATCATGGGCTTTAATGATAGCTGATACAGCTATTTTAAGCTCTTCGCCGATTGTTCTTATTGATGAAATTGAAAATGCTGGTATAAATCGTGAGAAAGCACTTTTAGAAGATTTGAAGATAATGGATAATAAATTTTATAACCTTAGAGAGGATCTGCGCTATGGTAAGAAACTATCTTCAATTTTTTTTAAATCTTACAGAAGACAATTAAGAAAAGGTAAATTAATTATAATATTTTTAATGTGTTCAATCACTACTTTATGTTATAATCATAATATACAAAGGGGGATTTAATAATGTCTTTACTTGGCAATATAATTTGGTTTATCTTTGGTGGATTTGTTGAAGCTATTGGCTGGTGGGTAGCAGGCATACTGTGTTATATCTCAATTATTGGGATTCCTATTGGTAAGCAGTGTTTCAAAATGGCCCGTTTGCAGTTAGCCCCTTTCGGTAAAAAAGTAGTTGATAAAGGTTCAAATTCTTTTGGAATGATAGCAAATATTATCTGGGTGCTTTTATTTGGCTGGGAGCTGGCCTTATTGAATTTAGCATCTGCACTATTTTTTACTATAACTATTATCGGTATTCCTTTTGCCAAACAGAATTTAAAACTTGCTTTAGTATCTTTTATGCCTTTTGGGAAAGAGATAAAAAAGGTTTCATAGCTCAGTTTTGACCCCTGGTTTATTTATATTTGTTTATATATATTATAAAATTTACTATTACCCGGAAAAAAACTTCGTAAATGTGATATTCATCATAGCAGATAAGAATAATCAATGTCATAATTAAAACATAGTATATAACTCAAGTTTAATCAGGGGGTAATAAAATGAATACACAAACTAAAAAAGATGAACTAAAAGAAATTTTAGAAAGA
>CAZSTU010000178.1:0-6173 GCA_964609745.1 uncultured Halanaerobiaceae bacterium | reverse complement strand
ACGCCCTAATAGATAATGGGAGAAGGGGCAGACCGGTAACTGGAGCAGGTAATCGCCCTCTTAAATCACTTAGTGATATGCTTAAAGGTAAACAGGGTAGATTTAGACAGAATTTGCTTGGAAAAAGAGTTGATTATTCAGGTCGTTCTGTAATAGTGGTTGGTCCGGAATTAGAAATGCATCAATGTGGATTACCCAAAAAAATGGCTCTGGAGTTATTTAAGCCCTTTGTGATGAAAGGGCTTGTAGAAGAAGGTCTGGCACATAATATTAAAAATGCTAAAAAGATGGTGGAAAATGCAGAAGATGAAGTGTGGGGAGTTCTTGAAGAGGTAATTCAGGAACATCCTGTTTTACTTAATCGTGCGCCAACACTTCACCGACTTGGTATTCAGGCATTTGAACCTGTTTTGGTTGAAGGAAAGGCAATAAAATTACATCCTCTTGTCTGTCCTCCTTATAATGCTGATTTTGACGGAGATCAAATGGCGGTTCATGTACCACTTTCGGCTGAAGCACAGGCTGAATCAAGATTGTTAATGATGTCTACCAGCAATATTCTTGCTCCAGCTGATGGCAACCCTATTACTGTACACAGTCAGGATATGGTATTAGGTATATATTATCTAACAACAATTATGGAGGACGAAAAAGGTGAGGGTAAGGTATTTGCTAGTCCAGACGAGGCTATAAAAGCTTATGAGACTGATAAAATAAGTCTTCAGGCTAAAATTAAAATACGTTATAATGGAGAATTGATTGAAACTTCCGTGGGTAGAGTGATATTCAATGAAGCATTGCCCGAGGAAATGTATTATATAAACGATATAGTTGATAAAGGCAGGTTAACAGAACTTATAGGCGAACTTCATGATAAATTTGGTAATGATAAAACGGTTTCTGCTCTGGACAAAATAAAGGAACTGGGTTTTGACTATTCCACCCGTTCTGGTATAAGTATCGCTGTATCTGATGCAGATGTACCACCTAAAAAAGAAGATTTGATCGAAAAGGCAGAAGAAAATGTCTATAACATTGAAGAACATTACAAAAGAGGGGCAATTACAGAAGAAGAAAGATATCAGCAGGTAATTAATATCTGGAATCAGACCAAAGATGATGTAACAGATGCTCTGCTTGATAACCTGGATATTCAAAACAATATTTATATTATGGCCATATCAGGTGCCCGTGGTAATACTTCTCAGATCTCACAGCTGGCAGGAATGAGAGGATTGATGGCTGATCCCTCAGGACGTATAATTGACCTGCCGATTAGATCAAGTTTTCGAGAAGGTTTAAACGTTTTAGAATATTTTATATCAACACATGGTGCCCGTAAAGGACTGGCGGATACTGCCTTGCGTACAGCGGATTCAGGATACTTAACCAGAAGATTGGTTGATGTATCTCAGGATGTTGTTGTTCGTGAACACGATTGTGGCGCCGGTCCTGAAGAAGGTGTATATGTAAAGGCCATCGGTGATGAAGAATCTGAACCGGTTGAAAGTCTGGCTGAACGTATTCTTGGACGTTTAACTGCAGATGATATTGTACATCCTGATAATGAAGAAATTGTTGTTGAACGGGATAAAATGATTACCAAGAAAGATGTTAAAAAGATAAAAGAGGCAGGAATTAAAAAAGTAAAGATACGCTCCATTCTAACCTGTCGGACTAAACACGGGGTCTGTCGAAAATGCTATGGGCGCAATCTTGCTACGCAAGAGCTTGTAGATATAGGGGAATCAATTGGTATAATTGCTGCTCAGTCAATTGGTGAGCCCGGTACTCAGTTAACCATGAGGACTTTTCACACTGGTGGTGTTGCCGGAGATGATATAACACAGGGTTTGCCCAGAGTAGAAGAGCTTTTTGAAGGAAGAACCCCTAAAGGTCAGGCTGTTATGACAGAAAGAAATGGTACAGCCAAAATCATTAAAAAGAAAAACAGCACAAGAGTTGTAATTGAAAATGAAGAGGGTAAAAAGAAAAGTTATCAAATACCCTATGGTGCAAAAATGAAAATTGAGGATGGACAAAAAGTTGAGGCTGGAGATAAATTAACTGAAGGTCCACTTGATCCTAATGTACTTTTAAGAGTCAAAGGTGAAAAAGAAGTTCAAAATTATCTCCTGGAGGAAGTGCAGAATGTTTACCGTTCTCAGGGTGTTGAAATTAATGATAAACATATAGAAGTTGTTATAAGACAGATGATGCGCAAAGTAAAAGTTAAAAAAGCTGGGGATACTGATCTGTTACCTGGCAGCCTGGTGAACCGTTATGAATACCGTCAGGTTAAAGAGAAAATGATAGAGGAAGGAAAGGAACCGCCAGCGGTTGAACCGGTTCTTTTAGGAATAACTAAAGCTTCATTAAATACTGACAGTTTCCTTTCAGCTGCTTCTTTCCAGGAAACTACTAGAGTACTAACTGAAGCATCGCTAGCTGGAAAAAGTGATTCCTTGATGGGGCTTAAAGAAAATGTGATTATTGGTCAATTGATTCCTGCTGGTACTGGCATGAAATATTATAGAGATATTGATGTGCTTGATGAAAATGAAAATCCATTGTCCGGACTTGAGGAAGAACTTGGAGATACATCTTAAATTTACTGTGGTGGGAGATATTCAGAAAATAGTGTCTGAATATCTCCCACATAAAAGATGCTATTATACTTTACAAATTATTATTCAAATAAAACTTAATCTTTTCTGTAATTTATGTTGACAGTAAAACTAAAAGGTGTTAAAATGTTTAAGTGTGTAAAATGACATATTATTTGAAGGGAGAGAAAAGAAATGCTGGCCCAACTAAAAGAAAGTCAGCGGGTAGTAGGGTTTAAAGAAACCCTGCGGGCAATTGAAAGTGGGGAAGCTAGCAGAGTATTTTTGGCACAGGACGTAGATTACACTCTCCAAAAAAAAATTAAAAATGTAGTTTCAATTAATAAAAATATTGAACTGGTATATGTAGCAAGCAAGTATAAACTGGGCAGAGCCTGTGGTATTGATGTTGCTGCAGCTACTGTTGCCATATTGAAATAATTTGGAAGGGGGTGGAGTAGTTATATGCCAACAATCAATCAGTTGATTCGCAAAGGGCGTAAAAAGGTTGAAAAAAAGACATCGGCACCTGCTCTGGAAGGAGCACCACAAAAAAGAGGAGTTTGTACAAGGGTTTATACAGCAACACCCAAAAAGCCTAACTCTGCTTTACGAAAAGTTGCGAGGGTGCGTCTGACCAATGGCAAGGAAGTTACCTGTTATATACCTGGGATAGGCCATAATCTACAGGAACACTCTGTAGTTTTAGTAAGAGGTGGCCGTGTTAAAGATCTGCCGGGTGTACGTTATCATATTGTTCGTGGTGCTATGGATGCTGCAGGTGTTGAAGATAGAAAACAGGCCCGTTCCAAATATGGAGTAAAGAAACCTAAGTAAAGGGGGGTAATTAATGCGTAAACATAGAGCGGAAAGAAGAGAAGTCAAACCCGATCCTGTATATAATAATGTAGTAATTAATCGTATAATCAATAAATTTATGCTTGATGGCAAAAAGAGTTTAGCTGAAAATACTGTATATGAGGCACTGGAGAGAGTAGGAGAACAAACCGGTGAAAAACCTCTTGCAGTTGTTAATCAGGCTCTTGATAATATAAAACCGGCACTTGAAGTTCGGTCCCGGAGAGTTGGGGGCTCAAATTATCAGGTTCCGGTTGAAGTTGATGAAAATAGAAAATTAAGTTTAAGTTTGCGCTGGTTAGTCGAGGCAGCTCGTGCCCGTAATGAAAGAAAGATGGTTGACAGAATAGCCAATGAGATTCTGGATGCTTATAATAATACGGGTGGAGCAGTACGTAAAAAGGAAGAAGTACACCGTATGGCTGAAGCAAATCGGGCATTTGCCCATTATAGATGGTAATTTGGTATTTATGTTAAGGGGGGACAATAATGGCCCGACAATTTCCACTAAAGAAGACACGTAACATAGGAATAATGGCTCACATTGATGCTGGCAAAACTACTACTACTGAACGCATACTCTATTATACCGGAAGAGTTCATAAAATGGGTGAAACACACGATGGAGCAGCTGTAATGGATTTCATGGAACAAGAACAGGAACGGGGCATTACCATCACCTCTGCTGCAACTACCTGTCAATGGAACGATCATCGTATTAATATTATAGACACGCCAGGACACGTGGACTTCACTGTAGAAGTTGAAAGATCTTTAAGAGTACTTGATGGAGCAATTGCTCTATTCTGTGCAGTTGGCGGAGTGGAGCCTCAGTCTGAAACAGTTTGGCGTCAGGCTGATAAATATGGAGTTCCCAGAATAGCCTTTGTTAATAAAATGGATCGAATGGGAGCGGACTTTTTTAGGGTTATTAATATGATGAAAGAAAGATTGGGTGCAAATGCTGTAACCATTCAATTGCCAATTGGTTCTGATGATACTTTTAAGGGTGTAATTGATTTAATAAATATGGATGGTATTGTCTATCAGGATGAACTTGGAGTTAATTACGAAAGAGTTGAAATTCCTGAAGATTATCAGGAACAGGCAGAAGAATATCATGAAAAATTAATGGAAGCTCTGGCTGAAACAAATGATGACTTTATGATGAAATATTTGGAAGAAGAAGTTACTATTGATGATATACAGGAGACTTTACGCCAGGCTGTTCTGGATGTTGAAATTATCCCTGTTTTATGTGGTTCAGCTTTTAAAAACAAAGGGGTACAGATGCTGCTGGATGCAATAGTTGATTATTTACCAGCACCTATTGATGTACCTCCAGTTGAAGGAATTAATCCGGAAACAGATGAAGTAGAAACAAGGGAAGCCAATGATGAGGCCCCTTTTTCCGCACTTGCTTTTAAGATTATGTCTGATCCCTATGTGGGTAAACTTGCATTTTTTAGAGCCTACTCCGGTATTTTAGAGGCCGGTTCTTATATATATAATTCTACAGCAGATGAGAGAGAAAGAATAGGACGTATTTTACAGATGCATGCCAACCACCGTGAAGAAAGAGATATGGTTTATGCGGGAGACCTGGCGGCTGCTGTAGGTTTAAAAAATACCAGTACAGGTGATACTCTCTGTGATGAGGATCACCCTGTTATACTGGAATCAATGGATTTCCCGGAACCTGTTATATCTGTTGCTATTGAGCCAAAGAGCCAGGCAGATCAGGATAAATTGGGAGAAGCACTTCAGCGCCTTGCTGAAGAAGATCCCACTTTTCAGGTCAAAACTGATGAAGAAACCGGTCAGACTATCATAAAAGGCATGGGTGAACTTCACCTGGAAGTTATTGTTGATAGATTGCTGCGTGATTTTAAAGTAGACGCCAATATTGGTCAACCTAAAGTTGCATATCGAGAGAGCATTGGTAAAAAAGTTACAGATATTGAGGGTAAATTTATCAGACAGAGTGGTGGCCGGGGTCAATATGGACATGTAGTAATTGATGTTGAGCCTCTGGAACGAGGTGAAGGATTTGAATTTGAAAATAATATTGTTGGGGGATCTATTCCTAAAGAATATATTCCGGCGGTAGAAGATGGTATAAAAGAAGCTATGGAAAATGGTTTTTTGGCAGGTTATCCTATGGTTGATGTCAGGGTTAATTTAAAAGATGGTAGTTATCATGATGTTGATTCCTCAGAAATGGCTTTTAAAATTGCTGGTTCTATGGGTTTTAAAAATGCCGTTGAAAAAGCAAACCCAGTTCTTTTGGAGCCTGTCATGAAAGTAGAAGTTGTGGTTCCTGAAGAATATATGGGAGAAGTTATTTCAGATCTTAATGGTCGGCGAGGAAAGGTTGAAGGTATGTCAAGCCGGGCAAATGCCCGAGTAGTAACTGGTTATGTTCCACTTGCTGAAATGTTTGGATATGCTACTGATTTACGCTCCAAAACTCAGGGGCGAGCAACTCATACCATGCAGTTTTCACATTATGAAGAAGCTCCAAAGAATATTACAAAAGAAATTATAGGTGATTAATATTAAACTGCAGTTTGTTGCAGAATTAACAAAAATGCAAACAAGGAGGATGAATAAAGATGGCAAAAGAAAAGTTTGAGAGGACAAAGCCCCATGTTAACATAGGGACAATAGGACACGTAGACCATGGTAAGACAACTTTGACAGCAGCAA
>CAZSTU010000177.1:0-6248 GCA_964609745.1 uncultured Halanaerobiaceae bacterium | reverse complement strand
AAAGGTAGTATTATCACACAGGGACCGATGATGCAGTATGTGGGGGAAAAGGAATATGACCCCCTTACCCTGGATATTTACCATGAGGACCAGGAAAGTTATGAGTTTTATGATGAAAATAACCACTTTAAAATAGCGTGTTATGAAAAAGATAATGAAATTAAGATAGAGATTGGCCCTTCTGATCACAGTTTTAAAATAAATCTCTATGGCCGGGAAAATGTCGAAAACGTTACTGTTAATGGAAGGCCAGTGGAATATGAACTCAGTAATAATTGTGTTAAATTTTGTATTGAAGAGTCTGATTCGCAAAATATCGAGATTGAGATCATTTAACTGAGAGGAGTGGTGAATTTAAAATGGAGATAATTGGTGCTACTATAAATACAAGTGAATCAGAAACAATAATTGAGATTTTGGAGAAAAGGGATAAAGAAAGGCTTTTAAAACTGGCTGATTATCAGATCAAGCTGGGAGCAGAAATGCTTGATCTAAATGCTGGAGATAGAATCAAAACTGAGAAAGATGATATTGTCTGGATGATGAAGACAATACAGAGGGAGTTTGAGGTACCTATCAGTATTGATACTCCCGATGCAGAAGTGATCAGAAGTGGACTGGATTGTCATGAAAACAGTTATGGACGTCCACTTGTTAACTCAGTCTCGGGGGAGAGAGAAAGGCTGGATAATATCTTACCCCTTGTAGAAGAATATGATGTACCGGTAGTTGGCCTTTTAATGGATGAAGAAGGTATTCCTGATACAGCAGAGGGTAGATTAGAAATTGCTGATATGATAATTGCTGAAATGAAAGAATATCATATTCCTGATGAGGATATTTATCTTGATCCCCTGATTTTTCCGGTTGCCGTAGACGGAGATAATGGCAAAATAAGCCTGGAAACTGTCAGCTTAATTAAGGAAAAATATCCGGAGGTTAAGACTATCTGTGGTCTCAATAATATTTCCCATGGGTTACCAGCTCGTGAAATGATTAATGGCACATATATTGCTATGTTGGCTGCCACAGGTATGGATTCCTTTCTGGTGGAGATGACTGAGGTAAGTTCAGCTGTTTTAAAAACAGCAGAGATGCTTCTCGGTAATGATCGGATGTGTATGGATTTTCTCAGCGCTTATCGTGAGGGTGTTTTAGATATTTATCAGGATGGTGCAGAAGAAGCCATTGTAGAAGATACTAAGGAGGAAGGATAATGGCTGGTTTAAATCTCAGTAATGTAACAAAACGTTTTGATGATGTGACAGCTGTAAAAAACGCTGATCTGGAAGTAAAAGATGAGGAATTTTTGGTCCTGGTAGGCCCCTCCGGCTGTGGTAAATCTACTACTCTGCGCATGATAGCAGGGCTGGAAGAGGCAACTGAGGGGACAATTAAAATAGGTAATGAGGTTGTTAATGATGTGGCTCCCAAGGATAGGGATATTGCCATGGTTTTTCAAAATTATGCCCTTTATCCCCATATGAATGTCTATGATAATATGGGCTTTGGTCTTAAATTAAGGAAGTTTTCAGATGACATAATTGAAGAGAGGGTGGACAAGGCGGCAAGGATTCTGGGTATAAAAGATTTGTTGCAAAGAAAGCCAAAAGAACTTTCCGGGGGACAGAGACAGAGGGTGGCCCTGGGGAGAGCCATCGTTCGCGAACCAAAGGTATTTTTGATGGATGAACCCCTTTCCAATCTTGATGCAAAATTGAGAGTACAAATGAGGACAGAACTCAGTAAGCTTCATGACCGTTTAAAAACCACCATTATCTATGTTACCCATGATCAGACTGAGGCTATGACTATGGGGGACAGGATTGTGGTGCTCAAAGATGGAGTAATACAGCAGGTGGATGATCCCCTTACTCTCTATAATCATCCCAATAATATGTTTGTAGCCGGATTTATCGGCAGTCCAGCCATGAATTTTGTTGACTGCCGGGTGGAGAAAGAAGACGGTGACTATTATCTTCTGGGAGAGGATAATTTTAAAATAAAAATTCCTGATAAAAGAATTAATGAATACCCGGAAGTTAAAGATTATGTCGACCAGGAAGTTGTGATGGGAATCAGGCCGGAAGATTTGATGGATGCAAGTATTAAACAGGAGAAAAATATTTCCCGGGAAAACAGTTTTGAGGCTGAAGTAGAAGTAGTTGAGACAATGGGTTCAGAGATTTATCTTTATCTTAATATGGGAAGTGAGACAGATACTATTGTGGCCCGGGTTGAGGCGCAAAGCAAAAATCAGGTTAGAGATATAGTTAAACTGGGAGTAGATTTAGATAAATTGCATATCTTTGATGTTGATAGTGAAGAAGCTATATTTTAATGAAAAAATATTAAGATTTAACCACAAAAAGGTCATATTGAGTAAATTGTCTTGCAGCGAAAAATGACCTTTTTGTGATCATACTATATTAAAGGCTATGGAAAAACTTTTATATTACCGGTCACTACAGGAGGGAGTATTGTTAATGGAATACAGAAAATATGAAAAGCCGATGGCTGTCGAGCAGTTATTATTTAAAGTAAAACCGGACCTGGTGGACAAATTTATTAAACTTGATCATGAGATCTGGACTAAGGCCCTGGCCCGGTACCCGGGTTTTGTCAGCAAAGAAGTATGGGTTAGTGATACCAATGCAGGTGAGGTTATGACCGTAGTTTACTGGGAAGATTTGGAGTCCTGGAAATCCATCGATCATCAGGAGTTAAATGAGATTAATGAAAGGTTTCAGGAAGCAATGGGTGAGGGTAATGCAGTATTACATAGAGAGCTACATAAAGAAAGCCAATTTTACAAGGTTACTGATTATAAATAACTGATTATAAAAAGGTGAGGAGATTAAATATGAAGCTTAAAAAACAGTATATAGATAATTATCCTAAAATAGAGTATGACTATGATAAAATTAAGCTGGAAAAAATATTTGAAAATGATATGGTTAAAAACTTTCCCAATAAAGGACTTCAGACTAAAGATGCTGTTGATGTATTTGGTGAATTGAGGTTTCCTGAATTGCCCGGGGACAGGGCCTATACCATGGCTTCTTTTGTGACTTCAATTGATGGCAAAATTGCCTTTGAAGATAATCCGGCCGGGCCCATTGTCGCTAAGGCCAATGCCCTGGATAGTGATGGGGCCGACGCTGATTTTTGGGTTCTGAATTTAATGAGGGCTAACTGTGATGCTGTCTTTGCCGGTGCCGGAAGTATGCAAAAGGAACCGGATGGACTGATATGTATTTTTGACAGGGGTTTAGAAGAAATGAGGGTAAAAAATGGTCTCCCTCCAGCTCCCTGGGTGATTATCTGTTCTCTGGATGGTAGGGATATTCCCTTTGAGGATACACTGATCAAAAACCAGCCGGTTATGTTTAATACCTCTCCTCAGGGATTAAAAGAGATAAAAAAGGGTCTAAAACAGGATCATTACGTAATTGGACCATATAATTCTGTTGAGAAAATAGAGGAAGAAAAAATAGCCGCTGAGTTTGCAGAAAACAAACATGAAAAAATACCTGTAATTGTTACCGGCCAGAAGGCAGAAACTAACTCCCGGGTATTATTGAGAATTCTAAAAGTACTGGGTATGGATAAAGCAATGGTGGAATCACCATCATACTGTCACAGCCTGCTGGGAGATCACTTGCTTGATGAAATGACCTTAAACTATTCCTGTTTATATATTGGTGGGACAGCTGTTGGGCTCGGCAATGGGATGGAGCCCTATACTTCAAGGGATCATCCTCATTCTGAGATGCTTTCTGTTCATATGCATAGTCCCAGTTTCTTTTATTTCCGTCATAAGTTTGTTTATGATAAAAAACCTGAGGTAGAATAAAATTTATTAGAATAACTATAAAAAGGGAGGTGATGGTTTGGCCGAATATCCTGATTGGTTAAAAAAGCGGATTAATCCGGGTGATGAGTTTAAAAAGACAGAGAAAATCTTAAAAGATTTGGAGCTTAACACAGTCTGTCAGGCTGCTCATTGTCCGAATATAGGAGAGTGTTTTAGCCGGGGAACTGCTACTTTTATGATACTGGGACGTTATTGTACAAGGAATTGTCGTTTTTGTGATGTTAAACATAAGGATAAACCTGCTGCTGTAGACCAAAAAGAACCAGAGCGTATAGCTGAGGCGGCTGCCAGATTAAACTTAGAACATGTAGTTATCACTTCTGTAACCAGAGAGGACCTGGATGATGGTGGCTCTCAACAATTGGCCAGGGTGGTGGAGGCCATAAAAGATATAGATTCCTCTATTTCAGTGGAGGTTTTGACCCCGGACTTTAAGGGGGATAAGGCTGATATAAAGCGGGTTGTGAAATCAAACCCGGAGGTATATAATCATAACCTGGAAACTGTTCCCCGGTTATATGAGAAGGTGAGAGCAGGAGCTGATTATAAACGCAGTTTACAGGTACTGAAAACTGTGAAAGAAATTAACAGCAATATTATTAGCAAATCAGGTATTATGCTGGGACTTGGAGAAAAAGAGCGGGAAGTTATCTCTGTAATGGATGATTTAATAGACAAAGGGTGTGATATTTTGACCATCGGTCAGTATCTACAGCCCTCAAAAAATCATATTGAAGTCAAATCATTTGTAACCCCCGAACAATTTGAAAAATATAAGGAGATTGGAGAAGAGATGGGGTTTGAGATTGTGGTTTCCGGACCACTTGTCCGTAGTTCTTTTCAGGCAAAAGAAAGTTATGAGCAGATTATTTGAAATATCATGATTAAATATTTATAGCATGAAAGCAAAGATAAATATAAGCAGAAAAAATTTAAAGCAGAAAAATTATAAGATTAAAAAATCCCTTGATATTTCCCCCTGTTTAAATGTATAATAAATAGTAGTGTTTCGCAAAAGTTTCATATTTTATTGAAAAATACAGAAAATGTCTGTATTTTTAAAAACCATCATGTGATATGTTACATTTTAAATAAAGGAGGGAAGCAATGAATTTCAAGGGCAAAACAGCCGTCATCACTGGTTCTGGTAGGGGTTTGGGCAAAAAACTGGCCTGTCAGTATGCTGAAAAAGGGGCAAATGTGGTAATAACCGCTCGTTCTACAAATGAGATCAAAGAGGTCAGTAAAGATATTAATGAAAATTATGAGGGTAATGCCCTGCCTGTGACCGCTGATGTTACAGTAGAAGAAGATGTAAAAAAACTGGTGGATAAAACAGTTACAAAGTATGGCAGTGTAGATATTTTAATTAATAATGCAGCTATACATAAGTCAGTTCCGGTACTTGAGACTGATGTCAGTACCTGGCGCAAAATCATTGATGTTAACCTCACCGGGGGGTTTATTTGTGCCAGAGAGTTTGGCAGGATAATGAAGGAAAAAAAAGATGGCACAATTATAAATATATCTTCAACAGCAGCAGATACATATTTCCCCGGTTTTGGAGCCTATTCGGCCTCAAAGGCCGGTATGATTGGTTTTTCCAGGGTGCTGGCCGAAGAATTGGGTGATTATAATATCAATGTTATTACTGTAAAACTGGGTTTAGTCAACACTGCCTATACCCGTTCCCGGATTAAGGAAGGTAATCCAGAAGACTGGATACAGCCGGAAGAGGCGGGTAATGTCATACTATATCTCAGTTCAGAAAAAGCAAATATTATAACCGGTACTACAGTTGATATAACTGGTAACAGGAAATAAAGGGGTGAAAGTAATGGTTAGTGTAAACAAAGAGGCAGTAAAAGTAGTAAAAGAGGTTATTGCTGATAAAGAGCGCCTCGGAATAGAGGTAATTGAGCTTGATAATGGAACAAAGGTAATTGATATGGGAGTAAATACCCCGGGTAGCTGGGAAGCGGGGATTAAATTCTCTCAGATTAATATGGGTAATCTGGGCCGGGTTGAACTGGTGCCATATCAGATAGGGGACCTAAAGCTTTCAGGTGTAATGGTCCACAGTGATCAGGTAGTAACAGCGACTCTTGCCTCACAGATTGCAGGCTGGAAGCTATCCTCAGGAGAGGAAACTATTATTGGTACCGGTCCGGCCCGGGCCCAGGCTGTGGTAGATGGAGATTATTATTTTAAAATGACCGATTATCGTGATCAAAATGATGAGTGTGTGCTCTGTCTGCAGATGACCGAACTGCCCGGTGAGGAGATTGCCGGCGAGGTGGCAGAGGCCTGCCGGCCCTTCCCGGAAAACATTAATTTGTTGGTTGTCCACAGCGCCAGTCTGGGGGGGAGG
>CAZSTU010000176.1:0-6266 GCA_964609745.1 uncultured Halanaerobiaceae bacterium | reverse complement strand
CCTTTAGGTGAATGAGTGATTGATAAAACCTGATATCCATTATCCAGCAGTTCTTGAACCACCTGTCTGCCCACTTTTCCCCCAGCACCGGTAACTGCAACTTTATTAATCAATAAATTTCCCCCTTTCCTATATTTTTCATTTCTCCTTTTTGGCGAAAATAAGATTTCATTTCTTCTCTTTCCTTTTTATCTCCACTGGATACATTCCCCCCAGAGATAATAGGACCATCTTCATTTAAATGATTAATTTTCAATGAAGACTTTTCAAACAAAATCCATTCTGTCAAACTTTTTTTAAATTCTTCCACCTTCTCTTTATATTCTTTATCATGGTAAAGATTATTTAATTCATAAGGATCTTTATTTAAATCAAAGAACTGAGATTTTTCTTCAGTTTTACATAATATAAGTTTATATTGTTCTGATCTGATCATATACTGCTCAGCCCGGGGAGTTTCCGCAAAAATAAACTTCCGTTCCCCATTATTTTCTTTAATATTTATACCTTTCATGTCTGTTCCCCGTTCATACCCTACTTCTTCTAGAATAGTAGGGGCCAGATCAATATTATTAACTAAAGAATCAGAAATTGTATTTTCCTGCTTTTGCTGTGGATATTTAATAATTAGAGGTACTTTTACCACCGGGTCATACATATAATTCCCTTTTAACAACAGGTGGTGAAAACCCAGATAATCACCATGATCACTGGTAAAAACAATCATCGTCTCCTCATACATTCCTTTTTGCTTTAAGATATCAATAATTCTGCCAACCTGATAATCAATATGAGAGATACTGCCATAATACATTGCCATAGCCTTTCTTGTGGCCTGTTCATCTAATTCATCATAGGAAAAATAGCCCCCCATCTCTAAATCCTGGGGATTACATTTTTCCGTCCAGCCTTCAACAAGTGATAATTGATCCGGATCATACATATTACTCCAGGGATGGGGAGGATCAAAAGGATGGTGAGGTTTGATAAAACCTGCCATTAGTAAATTTTTGTTCCCTTCCCACTCTTTTACAGCAGCAACAGCCCGATCACCTATCCATGTAGTAGAATGATGTTCTTCAGAAAGGTTTGATTCCAAAGCTCCAAAGCTTTCCCAGTATTCATCAGGAGCCTGATCTCTGTATTCCTGAACCTGATCCATTAAATCTATTTTATCTATCAAATCATTTTCTTTTAAATAACTATGGTAATCATCATCAAAACGACCAGGACCATTCTGTTCAGCTAATTCCATTTCCTCAAAACCAACATCCAGATAAGTAGGTGTAAAATGCATTTTCCCCACAGCTTTAGTATTATATCCCTTTTCTTTTAAAATCTCAGGAAAAGTATCAATTCCAGCTGGAAGGGTACAATGATTATTTGCTCCTAGATGTTCATGAGCATATAATCCACTCAAAAAAGAATAGCGCGAAGGAGTACATATGGGAAAAGAACAAAAACTATTTTCATATAACACCCCATCCTGAGCTAATTTATCTATGTTGGGAGTTTCAAGATCATCATTAAGCACTCCCATACAATCATATCGATGCTGGTCCGTATGAATAATTAATATATTATTAGCCATTTTAAACCACCCTTTTATTTGATTTTAAACCTGTGATATACTCTTTTTTTCTTTTACTTTTTCAAAAAACGGATGATTAATTCTCTCCATATATTCTAATAAATAAGATTTCTCATTTTTAAACCTCCTATTTTTAACATTTAATTGCTCAAAATCTTGAAAATAAATATCTTTCTCGACAGTTCCTTATTATTCAAAATATGGTATAGGTACTTCATAAGTTGCAGTTTTTTCACCTTTAATCATTTTCCCGGCAGCACCAGTTAATCTTAAGTAAAAATCAGAAGACATTTCAATACCATCTTCATTAAGTGTTAAAAAATATTGATTACCGGGGGTCATTGAATCATCCTCAGCAGCTTTAGCAATAGCTGTAGCTTCATCATATTCATCAAACATGGCTACATACATAGCATCAAATTCTAAATCTGCAGCATAATATACCTGTTCCCATAAATGCTGTCCTCCTCTACGGGGTATTTCATTTTTAGAACCATCATTCCAGTTATACCAGGAAAAACCAGGGAAAACAACCGGTAAATAATCAAGATCATGTTCAGCGGCATATTCAATATCTGGTTTAACCACCTGTTCGTAATGGTGTTTAACTCCCGCTTTATCCCTGAAACGACCTACAGTCCAGGGGGATACCATATCAAACAAATGATAAATCTCCTGCCAGTTGGGTTCAGAATCTCTCTTACTTTCTCGCCAGTATGTGGGAACTCCTCCTATCACGTAATAACCCTGATCCTGAAACCAGGTAATAGTTTTTTCCGCTTCCTCTCGGGTAAGACCACGATCTTTAAAACCAAAACCCCAGATCGCAACAATCGGTTTATCATCCTGTTTAAGGTAATTATCAGAAGAGGTTATATCAAGTTCACCAATAATTTCTTGTTCCCAGTCTTCCTTTAATGTCTCATATATTTCATCATTCTCCATTCCACTAATATCATACATAATATAAAATACCCTATCATGTTTTTCTGCTGCTTTTCTGGCCATATCATTAATTGAATTACGCGAATCTTTAAGTTCACCTTCATCTTTTATAGAAGTCGCAAAACGCTGCAGGGCAGCTCCATCTATACCATATTCTTTCATCCAGCTAAAATGTAAATCAAGTGTTTTTTGACTGTGGGAAGAAAACAATTCTGCTGGTTCGCCTGTACCTAATTTCTGAAAACCACTTTGAAATAAAGCTTCAGAGGGATAATCTCTCACATCAGGCCACATTTCAAATGTTAGATTATGAGGTCCGGGTAATCCCCCGGCCCAATGTCTCCATCCCAGTCCAGAACCATCACCCTTAGCAGTAAACCAGCCCTGATAACCAGCAATTACTTGACCTTCTAGGTTCATATTGATTTGATTACCATTTTCTGCTGCAGATAAGTACTGACCTGTAAATAAAAACAAAAATATGATCACTATAATAGAAATTTTTTTTATATACATAAAGATATTCAAATATACTTTTGGAATATATTTGAATTTACTAATCTCCTTTCAGTTTTAAGATTAAGGCATAGAAATTATTGCTAATTTCTATGCCTTAAAACATTGTTTTATTACTTCTTGATTTTAATTAAAAACCAATATCTTCAAGTAAAGCATTAACTTCACTAATTACTTCATCTACAAAATCTCCACCACCAGGATATTGCTTAAATTCTATATTTATCCTCCTAAATTTATTTTTTTTAAATACTAACTTACTATTTGTTTGATAATTAAATATAACATTATATTTTCAATTGGAAAAATTCATCTAGCTATTTTTAGTTTTACATTCTGCTGTAGATTTTCGTTTGATTAATTCAACGGGCTGCTCAACTTGATCATAATTATATTTGTTATTTTCTATTGATTTAATAAGTATTTCTGCTGCTTTTTGACCTATTTTATGAAAATTTTGTTCCACTGTTGTTAGAGGTAGATTTACCTTATCAGACAAATCTAAATTATCAAAACCAACAATAGACATTTCCTGAGGTACATTAATATCCATTAAACCACACACTCTCTGTAACACAATTGCAAGATAATCATTTTCAGCCACGATGGCTGTCACCCCATTATCAATTAAATCACTGATGATTTTTCTGATCTTTTCAGTATGTTCAGAATTAAAGACATCCATTTTTCCATTTAATTCAGAATTATAAACAAACCTATGTATTTCAGAATTAATTTTTATATCATTTTCATTTAATGCTTTAAAATAGCCAAAATAACGGTCTCTAATTGACATTCTCTCCTCCATTTCAATCCCAGATACAAATGATATATTTTTATGATTAAGATTAATTAAATGTTCAGTTGCCAGGTAACCTCCTTCAAAATTATCGGAAATTACATAACTTATGGGAATACTGTCATAATATTTGTCTATAGTAACAATTGGATAATTTTCAACATAAAGCCTATTAATTAAATCCAGGTTTTTGTTATTAAAATTGGGATAATAAATCACCCCTAAAAATCCTTCATTTACTAATTTTTCTATTATGTTTTTTTCCTTTTCATGACTTTCTTTTGCACTATGTACACTTAAATAATATCCATGTTCACCTAAAAATTCAGTTGCCCCCTGAATGGTGTCTACAACCCCTCCTCTAAAACTTTCAAAGGGTAATACAAGCCCTATGATCTTATTAGTTTTAACATTGACAATATTAGATTCATCCTCTTTGGGGGCCACAAAACTACCACTTCCGCGAACTCTATAAATTAAACCTTCTCTTTCCAATTCAACAAGAGCTCTATTTGATGTTATTCTACTTACATCAAATTTTTCAGCTAAATCTGCTTCAGTAGGTAATTTATCTTCAGGTTGTAATTCATTTTCATGAATTTTACCTTTTAAATAATCAATAATTTCCATATATAAAGGTTTGTTCCCTTTTCTCAATTTAACTCACTCCATTATTTTAAAATTACACTCATTTTTATAATATAATTATATATAATAACTTATATCATGTCAAGATTTTTTGTTATGTTTTTTTATTATTTGTTATAACTTTTTAAGATAAATAAGTATGAACAAGATGATTATCAGACCATAAAATAGCTTTATTTAACCATTTTTTACATCAATATGTTTTAAAAGTAAATTTTACAGGAAAATTTTTATCATAATTATATTTAATAATGAGTCATTAGTTCAACTATATTATTTATATTATTCTTCTGGATAATTGTTATAGTTAATTTATTTATCTATATTAATGTTATAACAACTAAAAACAATTTTTATCCCTTATCTTTTTTTGTTTTAAAATAAGTCTATTATATTTTGTTTTATATACATTATGTATTTTGTACTATATACTATATTTCATAATCTATTTTCGACGTTCTTTTTGGTATTCTAAGATAAATTCCAGATCATTACGGGCTTTATTTTCCGGGAATTTACTCAAAGCTAGATAAGCCCGCTTAGAATACCGCTTTTTCAATTTCCTGCTCTTTGCCAGAATATTATTTTTTTGTATTTGTTTATTTAATTTAACTTTCTGGTCTTTCTGGACAGAAGTTGTCTCTGCTCGAAACAGATTGGCAACTAACTTTTTACTTTTAGACTCTTCTTGAAATAGATAAACGAGGGGTAATGAACAAACACCATTTTTCAAATCCTGACCAACAGGTTTCCCCAGCCCGAAATCTTGACCCGTAAAATCCAGTAAATCATCCTGGATCTGGAAAGCCATTCCCAGCTGAAGACCAAAGCGGTAAAGTAAATTAAGTTTTCTACCCTCGAGCCCTCCTTTATATCCACCTATAAAAGTCGATAATCCGAAAAGTAAAGCTGTTTTTCTTCGGGCCAGTTTTAAATAAGTTAAAAATGATATTTCCAGATTATAACGATTATTATACTCACTAATAACTCCCTCACACATAGACTTGATAGTCCGGTCCACCCGGTTTAATAATTCTTTTCCTAAATATTTATGAAACAGATTATAAGACCGGGCCAGCAAAAAATCGCCCACAAAAAGAGCCCTTTCAGTACCCAGTTTATGAGGAATAGATTCCTTTCCTCTCCTAATTTTTGCCCTGTCAATAATATCATCATGAACAAGTGTCGCCATATGTAAAATTTCTACTGCCGCTGCCAGACCATAAAATTGTTCCTGATTTTTTTGAGAATCCCCCCTCACAATTAAGGCAGACAACAGCAAAATTACAGAACGAATTCTTTTCCCACCTGCTTCAATCATACTCACAAAATTATTATCTAATAATTGCTGACCTGTATTTACCCTTTCCAGAAGAAATTCATTTATCAGGGAAATCCTGTGAGCAAATTTCTGTTTAAATTTCTGATCAACATAACCCATAATCTTGCCCCCTTTCCTGTAAACAATATTATTATTTCCAGGAACTCCTGTTTTTACTAATCATACTTCGAACTACAAATATTAAAACTAATTTATAACTAATTTTCTTAAATTAAGCCCTGATCAAATACTGTAAATTAATCTATGCAGGAAGAATAAAAAATAGAGGGCAAAAGAAAAAGGGCCCTCAAAGAGCCCCTGATTAAAGATATATTATTTTTTTACTCCTTGTCTTCTTTATCCGATTTTTCTTCCTCTTTTTCGTGTAGATCCTGCTTAATATCTTTAGCCTTATCCATTAATTCCGGTACCATATCAACAAGTTT
>CAZSTU010000175.1:0-6303 GCA_964609745.1 uncultured Halanaerobiaceae bacterium | reverse complement strand
ATAACAATCCCCAGAGGAAGTTTTTCTTTTGTATCCAGCTTTTTAATTTCCTTTTCCATATACTTTCGGTTATATAAACCTGTCATACTGTCATGGTAAGATATATATTTGATTTTTTCTTCCCGCTTTTTGCGGTCAGTGATATCCAGATGGGTCCCGTACATCCTCTCAGGCCTACCGTCATCAGTCCAGGTAATTACTTGACCCCGGTCCTGCATCCAGATCCAGTGACCCTGCTTGTGTTTCATACGCATTTCTATATCATACTGTTCAATTTCACCCTTGAAATGTTTGGCCAGCATCTCTTCAGCTTTTTCTAGATCATCAGGATGAGTCAGCTCTTTCCAGGTCTCAATACTTACAGGTTCTAACTCTTTTAGAGTATAGCCCAGCATTTCTGCCCATTTTTCATTTATTATAATTTCCCCGGTCTGTACATTCCACTCCCAGGTACCTGCACCAGTCCCGGCAATGATACTTTGCAGTCTTTGTTTTTGAGATTTTATTTCTTCTTCTCTTTTTTTACGTTCGGTTATATTTCTAATCCATTCTACAAAAAGTTGCACATTACCATTTTCATCTTCTTGCATGGGAATTGCCCTTATATCATACCAGCTATCATCTGGAAGTTGAACTTCTTTTTGCACTGGTTTTTTCTTCTCCAGAACAGATTTAGCCTGACAATCTGGACAGATATCGTCATAATCCCTATATATTCTGTAGCATTTTGAATATAAATTCCTATTTTTTTCTAGAATATCAGCAATCCCTTTCCAGTTGCTGTAAACAACATTCATCTCTGAATCATGTACAGAAACCATATCAGGTATCACAGAAAGCATTTTTTGAAAACGGTCTTCACTTTCTTTAAGCTTTTCACGCATTTGGTATTCATCAGTAACATCTCTAAAAACCAGCACTACACCCTGCGTTTTATTTTTATCCCGAATTGGAGCAGCAGAATCAGCAATCTGGTATTCACTACCTTCTTTTGATATTAATACTGTATCATTAGCAAGTCCTGTTTTTTTTCCTTCCTGCAGTACCTTTTTTGTAGGGTTCTCTACAGCTTCACGAGTTCTGGCATTTACAATATTAAATATTCTATTAAGAGGCTTACCCCGGGCTTCCACAAAAGACCAGCCGGTCAGCTTTTCAGCAACAGGATTCATACGGGTCACCCGTGCCTCTGTATCAGTAACAATTACAGCTTCACCTATTGAATTTAATGTTGCCTCTAACTTTTCTTTGCTTTCCTGTAACTGTTCCCGGGTATCTTCCAGTTCACTTATATCCATTGATACCGCAATAATTTTACTTTTATCTTCCCCAGAAGTAAAAGAAGAAATGTTAGATACAATAGTAAATTTTTCACCATTTTTTTTAACCAGTTTTGTTCTATTGGTAATTTCTTTACCTCCTTTTACTGCCTGATGAATAGCTGAAATCTTTTCTTTTTGATTTTTTAAATATACCTGTGAAATTTTTTGGCCAATTATTTGTTTTTTAGTTAATTCCTTCCCATAACCAAAGATCTTCTGGGCACCCGGACTGATATCCTTTATTATTGCATCTTCCCCATCTTCTATAGGTTCTGTAATTACATAATATATATCTAAAGATGACCTGAATATAGCATCTAATTTTTCTTCTTTTCTTTTCAATTCAGTTATATCTTCATATATTGCATATATACCTTCAATTTCACCATCTATAGTTATTGGAATCCCTTTAATTAAAAATTCACGGGCCTCTCCAGTTTTCAAATAACGGGTCCCCTCAGCTTTAACTTTACTCCCGGCAAGCACTTCCTGGGTCAAATTTTTGTTAACACTTGCCTGTTTTCTTTTTTCTAATATATCATCAAGATTTTTTCCTTTTATTTCATCTAACTCATATCCGAATTTTTCTGCAAAATTATCATTTATATCAAGGACCCTGTGTTTTTTATCCAGAGTAGCAATTGCTGAATTTGCATTTTCATAAAGTTCTTCAGTCCATTTTTTTCTTTTTTCAATCTTAGTAATATCCTGAGCAGAACCCACAATTTTATCAACTTTTCCGTCAATAATTATCGGAGATAAATTAATAAGCCAGATCTTCTTGTCTTTGTCCAATTTAAATTTAATTTTTATATCAGTAATCTTTGTCTTTTCTCCAATACATTTCCGGCAGTATTGGGAGACTTTTTGACCTGTTTTTTTACCAAAAACTTCTTTCAGAGATTTGTTTTTAATATCTTTTGCTTTCAGGTTTGTTGCTTTTTCAAAATAGGAATTAGTTTTTCGAATCCTAAATTGGTGATTTGAAATAACATCTATTAAAACTACAGCATTTTGAACATTATCAAAAATAGTTTCATATTCATCTGTTAGTTCTTTAAGTTTAATTTTATTTAATTTTTCTTCAGTAATATCTTCATGAAAAACCAAAACATTTTTGCCCAGTAGTCTTGCTTTCATTCTAAACCACCGCTTTTTATCGGGGGAATGGCAGGGGTAATCCAGAGAAAATTTTTCTTTGTTTCCCTCTATAACTTCTGTAATCCCCGTCACAGCTTTTGAGGCCAGGATTGCATCTTCTCCTTTAGATTTTTGAGTAATTTTTATATAATTAGAACCCACACCATAGTCGCTCATAGATAAACCATTTTTTTGACCAAATTTAATCCATTCTTTATTAACACAAAGTATAACACCATTTTCATCCAGCACGGCCGCACTGTGAGGTAAAGCATCTAAAAATGATTGCAAGTTAACTTCATTTCCCTCTTCTTTGTTCATTAGTTGCCCCCTAATTGCTGTTTTGATAACTTGATTTACACTACTGATTAATTATATTATCATTTTCGTTCAGTTGATTTCTTTAATTTTTTTTATTTCCTTTTTGGTAAACAAACTATTTATATCTATAATTAGTATGTCCATGATTAATTCAGAATAATTATTACTGTCAACTATACCTTTTATAAACTTTTTTGGTATCTTTTTAGTTTCATTATCCGGTATTGTCTTAATACTACTTTTTTTTATACTGACTATATCCAATACTTTATTTACCTCCAATCCGATTAATTGTTCATCTACATCAATTACTATAACCTTATTTTTTTTCTTGGCTCAATTTGTTTCATCTTTAATTTATGATTCAAGTCAACAAGAGGAATTTTTTTATCCCTGAATTGTATTATGCTTTTTATAAAATTAAATGAATCGGTAATCTCTTCCTCACTTTTATTTCTCCGAATAACCTCCCGGGTTTTTAATACATCAATTCCAAATATTTTATTATTTAAAGCAAAAATAATAAAATAATCACTCTTTTGGTCTAAATCCTTTTTTTCTGGTTTATCAGAAAGCATCTTTAATGAAATCCCCCTTATCTTTTTTGAAATATACTTTGATATTTGTAATTATTATTAATATTGTTTTAAAAAAATGACTTTCATCCTTATTTATAAACAAAAGACCAGTAACATTTTTGTTGAAAGATACTGGTCTTTTGTTAAATGTCTTAGATTTTAAAGTGTTTAACTGTATTTGATAATTCTTCTGCCATTCGGGCTAATTCTTCAGAAGCATTAACAATCTCCTGAGTAGAAGAAGCCTGCTGTTGGCTTGAAGCAGCTACTTCTTCGGCATTACCGGAAGCTTCTTCACTTACTGAAGCAATCTCTGCTATAGCTGTTCTCACTTCCTCACTGTTTTTTTCCATCTGTTGAGCTCTTTGTGCTATGTTTTCTATTAACTGACTTAATTTTTCTGCAGCCTGGTTAATACTGTCAAAAGATTTATCGGTTTTTTGTATTGCATCAACACTTTCATTAACAGTCTCTTCTGTCTGGTGCATCTGTTTTACAGAATCTTTAACATCTTCCTGTATTTCAGTAATCAAATCACTAATTTGTTCGGTAGCTTCTGAAGACTCTTCAGCCAGTTCTCTTATTTCATCTGCTACAACACTGAATCCTCTGCCAGATTCACCGGCCCTGGCTGCTTCTATAGCAGCATTTAAAGCAAGTAAATTAGTTTGTTCAGAAATACCATTGATTAAGTCTACAATATTACCAATTTCCTGTGACAGTTCACCTAACCTGTTAATGCTTTCAGCAACCTCCTGGGTTTGAGTTTTAACTTCACTAACCTGTTTAATAGAAAAATCTATAGCTTCATTTCCGTCTTCAATATTATCCATTACACTGTCTGATTGTTCATCCATTTCTTTAGACATATTTTCTACATTTTCTATTTGATTGGCTAAATCATTAACATTTTCGGTAGTTTCATCAATTTGAGCTGACTGTTCCTGGGCACCGGAGGCCACCTGTTGAATGGCAGCTCCAATTTCTTCAGCTGAAGCCGACATCTCCTGACTGGAAGCTGACATTTCCTGGCTGGAAGCTGAAAGGTCCGAAGTTACTGAAGAAACCTTTCCGACAACTTCCTGAAAACTATCCGCCAGTTTATTAAACCAGGCTCCCAGAGTCTGTATCTCATCGGAATTTACTTTCTTATAGCAAATACATTCTTCACAGGAATCATATTCACCAGAAGTGATTTTAGGACAATATATTTCTTTATCAAATTCAGGGGCAAAACTTCCAACATCAAACCAGCATGTGACCCCATCTTTTGCAAAATCAGGGCACTCTTTTTCCCCACAATCCATTATTTCTGAACAATTGATTTTTTCTATTGGAAACCTAACTGTAAGGTCTCCTAAAGCTAAATCGGAAAATAAATCTCTAAATGTCTGCAGCGGTTTAAGCTGCCATTTGATTAAAAAGTAAATGAATAATGCACTTAAAAAAGTTCCTAATAATGCGATTAAAATTATATTCCTAACTGTAGCTGCATTCTGGTCTGTAATTTCTTCCCTGTTTTGTACAGTTTTAATATACCCACTCACCTCACCCTGAAAGTCTTCAAAAGGCTGAAGAAGAATTCTATACTTATTATTTTCGGATAAGGTAAATATTTTTTCACCATTTTTTAGTTGAGAAATATACTCTTCTTCAACCTGCCATTCATCTTCAGTAGTTGCTCCCAGACTCCCTCCTTCTAATTCATCCCAGGACACACTTGCCATATCTTCAAACACATATATAAAATAGTCTCCTGACATTTTTTCTTTTATCTCATTAACAAAAGAATTATCAAAACTTGATCCATATTCTACTGATCCAATATGTTCATCATTATGAAAAACAGGAGCAACTACTCGAAAGCCAAATCCTCCTCTTCCCTCTTCTAGACCCATGACTATTTCCTGTTCTTTATTTGCCTGATTAACTGTTTGCCGAAAATCGCTGAGGTCATCACCATAATTATCAGGTTTATGTAGTCTTAAAAATGAAGTTGAATCTGGTTCATGAAATTGAAATTGAGCAACTTCTTCAGATATTTCATCATAAACCGGTAATAATCTGTTTTTTAATTCCTCTCTATTTCTCTCTGCAAAAAGTCTTTGAATTTCTGGGTTGCGGGCAATACCTAAAACACTCATTCGAGCTGAAGTTAATTGATTATCCATCTGGGACTGTATGTAATCTCCGACTCTTAAAAGTGCCTTTCTTTCTTCTGATTCAAGCATATTATTTGATTGAGTTATAGAATATAAACTAAGAACAGCAGCTAACAAAAGCAGAATAATAATTGCTGCTAAAGAAATTTTCATTTTAATGGATAATTTTTTAATAAACATATTTAAACCCCTTATTTTTTTATTTTTTTGTGAAAATATAACTTTTTACTCTTGATTAAATTTATTTTGCTTTATAATCTTCTCCCCCTCTTATTTCGGAAAAAACTGAATTTACAGTATTTATAAATTATCATACTTAAAATACTTTTTACCTTCTGCCTTATTATTCCGAACATTAATAAATTCCAATTTTTTAATAGTATTTATAATGATTATTATAACTATTCTAAAAAAATATTTCAAGCACTCTTATATCTATCGTTTTTGTATAGATTAGCTTCGTTTATCATGTATATAATAAACCCAAACAACATCAAATACCAAGTTAGTATTTAAGGATAAAACAATGACCAAAAACCCATTTTAATAATTTATCCTTCCAACGCTTTAACAATTTTTTAATTAAACCATCCAGTTCAGGGTTAACCCCCTAACAATGGAGAAAAAGTATGTTATACTTCATCATCCTTAGTTTTTCAGTTTATGCTGTAAATGGTTCGGCTGTAATTAAATCTTTTTTCAATGCTTGGTAATGCTCTGCAGGCGGAGTGTCATCAAGACTACCATGACGATACCTGTTATTATAATCATCTTGTAAGC
>CAZSTU010000174.1:0-6333 GCA_964609745.1 uncultured Halanaerobiaceae bacterium | reverse complement strand
CTGTGGGCATATTCAACCAGTTCTTTCAGGGGTACCCCCCGGGTAAAACCAACTATCCGATAGTTGCTGGTATGAACCTTAAGCAAAAGACCAGTATCCTCGGTAACAGCCTGTTTATAATCATCAAGATAAACTTTATTTGTAGCTCCAACCTCAACCAGTTTTGCACCACTTCTCTTCATTACATCAGGAATACGGAAGGAACCTCCAATTTCTACCAGTTCTCCCCTGGGTATAACAACTTCCCGGCCCTCAGCCAGAGTATTCAAAGCCAGCATTACTGCACCAGCATTATTATTAACAACAAGACAATCCCCAGCTCCGGTAAGATCCTGCAATAAATCGGCAACATTATCATATCTGGATCCTCTCTCACCTGTACTTTCTTCAATTTCCAGGGTAGAGTAATTTACAGCAACTTTCTCAAGTGAATTCAGGGCAGACTCAGACAAAAGGGAGCGCCCCAGATTTGTGTGTACTACCACACCGGTAGCATTAACTGCAGGTTTTAAGTTGGGACGCTGCCAGTTCATTAAATATTCCTCCACCTCTCTCAATATAATATCCATATCGAAAGAATCAACTTCAGGAGAGCTTAAATATTTTTCACCTGCAAAGTCATCAGCCAGAATACTTTGTCTTATTTTATCGGTAACTTCCCTTATCCCGTGAAGTACCATATTTCTGGAATATTGAGAAATCAATTCCTGACAGTACTTTTTATCCAGCAGATCATTTACGGCCGGTATTTTTTTCAAAAGTTCCTTTTTCATTTCAGACATTCCCCCAATAAAAATTTAGAGGCACGGGTAAATCCCTGCCTCTAATACATGATATATTTATTATAATATTTTTCAAACAAACTAGCAAGTCCCGCCTTCACCTTCTCCTGAGATATAACCGTTATCACAAAGAATCTCACGAGCTTTTTCCAGGTCTTCTTCATTGACAAGCACAACCGGGCCAGTACAGCCCATACCGGTTTCAGCATATATACCCTCAGCCCACAGGGAGTTTTTAGCTTCATCTATATTCAGGATATCAACACCCGGTATTTCCTCTCCGGTTGTTTTGGTCGGGGGAGCTTCTATCTCATCTTTTTCTTTGGCACTACCCTCTTTTTTAGAAGACTTAATTTCATCCAGTATATCATCAAGACCGGCCTTTTTAGCCTTAAACATTTCCTCAGATACCTTATCAAGCACACTGCCACTTGCTGCCATGGCGGCAAATTTCACCGCATTGGCTATTACAGGGGCACCGGAAGCACGGGAAATAATACAGATTAATTTGTCATAATCCTCACCAATCCCCGGGCCATAACCATAACCGGTTGCCTCATAAGCTCCACCGGTGGTAAAGGCCGAGAACATTTTCATAAGCATATTACCGGTAAGTGTATCAGTAACCATAATATCAGGTGTGCCCAGAAGCAGATCATTACCACGCATCACCACACCACCGTCAGATCGAGCTGACTCAGCAAAGTTGATGTCATAACCATTATCACTGAGGGTGTTTAGATGTTTTTCTACCATTCTGGCACCTTCAATATTGAGTATGCCGAGGCTGGGATTTTTTTGGCCCAGGGCCCGGGCTGTTGCAATACCGTAAACAGCATTTTTTACCATAGAAGCAACACGGTCAGTGGCTGAGGTCCCGGTGGTGGTAGAAATAAGCATTTCTTTACCACAACCTGGAGTAACAACTCTTCCCACTGTAGAAACTCCCAGTGGAAAATTATAATGCAGGGTAACTGCACCATCTATTTCACCATTCTCTAACATTTCATCCATTACCTCATGGGCTTCTTCCATATCAGAGGCAGCTTTTGTTTCCAGATCTGTTTCAATCTCATCTCCTATTAATACAAGATCCAGATCTGAATATTTTTCAACAGCCATTTCTCCGGCCTTAACCAGTTCTTCAGGACCATGCTCACTTCCCGGAACGGTCAGTCCAATTCGCGGTCTTGTACCAAAATCGCCGGTCTCTATGGCATCAGCAAGTTCATTAAATATACCGGCAACTCTTTCTTTAGTTTCTCTGGACATTATATTTCACCTCACTCTTCTGCAAGCAGATTTTCTGCCATATTACGCATGGCATCAGCAATCATACCTTTGATTTCTTCATCATCCACTGCCTTCTCTTTATCTGCAGTTTCACCTGTGTTTTCTTCCATCACAAAGGATACACCATCAAAAAGATTTGTCATCCTGCCCAGGAATAAACTTCCCTTACCTATGATCATTGCTCTTTTCATATTTCCATCTTCTATCATTTTTCGAGCATGACCAACAAAGGGTACCCCAGACGGAATATGTCCCTGTGTTGGTGCAAAGCCGGGCATGCCGTGTTCATTGACAAAGTTCATAAGATCTTTCTTTTCTATATCTCCACGTTTTACTCCCAGGGCTGCAATCATTTTATAATTAGACTGTGGAACATCTCCTGCACCGGCCGGTTTGGTTATCTCCGGGTTTTGCATCTCAACAGAATATTTATCAATATCTGCAATGCTCAGTTTATTCTCATCCAGTGGTTCAGTTACAAGTGATGAGATTACTGCCTGGGGAGAAGAACCGGTTCCAATTTTGTGACGTCCAATTACATCAGTTCTTATTACTGGATTTACTCCATCATTGCTGGAGATCAAAACTGCAAAACCACCCAGAGTATCT
Organism: uncultured Halanaerobiaceae bacterium; assembly: GCA_964609745.1. Lineage (GTDB taxonomy): Bacteria > Bacillota > Halanaerobiia > Halanaerobiales > DATFIM01 > CAZSTU01. Next base: position 3,649 of record CAZSTU010000174.1, on the reverse strand, counting down.
TCCATGATAGGCATATCTTTTTTGACATGATCCTTACCATTCATACCCAGTTTTGCTACAGAACCGCCGGCAACAACTACAACATTATCATATATTCCTGATTGTACTAAAGAAGCTGCATTCACTATTGCATGAGCAGGGGCTGCACAGAAGCTTCTGACATCAGAACCAGTAGCATTTTTACAACCTGCAATTTCTCCTATTGCCTTGGCAAAATTGCCCCCACCACGCTGGTTGATATCACCACAGGCCTCTTCAGAACATTCTATGATATAGTCTATTTCATCAAGATTTAAGGCATGTTTATCTTCCAGATTTTTCAAAGAGAGTACAGCTGTAGCCTTACTAATTAAATTTTCATAAATAACATGTGCATTTAAGTTAACATCCGTATCATGAGCCTGTTTGACACAACCAACAATCTCATCTTCTAGTTTTAATGGTACAGCTTTATGATCATCAACCATTTCTTTGATTTCTTTCAGATCAGTACTACCGTCCAGATTTAGATTCATTTCACTTAAAATGGGATGATCCTCTATTTTTTTCTTGACATTATTCACAAAGTCATTAGTTAATTTAACAAGGTCAAAAGTATCTACATGCTGTATCAGAGCATATAACTCATCTTCAGGCATTATCTCTCCCAAACGCCCAAAGCGATTATCTCCCATTAAATTTTCACTGTCATACCAGGGGCTATCAATATTATCTAACTCATCGGGGAGAATATTACCTATATAACACTGATTAGGAGCATAACCCACAACCTCTTCAAAGGAGCGAAGATGATCATCAATAAACTGTAGATATTCACTATCTGGATCCTTTGCTCTGGTGGTAGACTGTGTTGACCCACCCTCCTTTAAAGTATTGGGAGCATGTACCAGTATATAACTTGAACCCTTAATTACAGGAAAATCCATTTCTATCCACCTCCATGGATATAGCTTAATTTTGCAAATTTTTAAAAAATATGATAGAAGATGGGTAGTGACGGTAACCACTACCCATCCATTCTATAGAATTACTCTTTCTCAAATACTGTCTGTCCATCTATGTCTGTCTGTAAAGCTTTTAAACTGCGTTCAACAATTTCTCTTCTAATTTTCTTTTCCTTTTCAGGACTTGCCTCTGGATTACCCAAAGGATGTGGAATGGCTACTGCCGGTACTATTCGATTAGCCCCAACTGTACGAGATATGGGAACCACAGTAGCTACATGTACTACATGAATTCCTGCTCTTTCTATTTCTTTTACCATCGTTGCACCGCAACGTGTACAGGTGCCTCAGGTAGAGGTAAGTATAACAGCCTGAACACCGTCATTTAATAGTTTTTGGGCAACCTCCTGAGCAAATGTTTTTGCATTGGCAACAGAAGTTCCATTTCCTACAGTTGTATAAAACTTATCATGCAGCTCACCAATAACTCCTTCTTCTTCCATTTCCCTTAAAACATCTACCGGCAGAACCCGGTCAGGATCTCTATTGGCACAGACTGGATCATATCCTCCATGTGCTGTTTCATAGTCTTCAACAGTTAAATCCTCAACATCGCTAATGTCATATTCTCCATATTTGGATGCACTGGAAGATTCAATATGATCGGGATTACCGCTGGGCACAATTCCGCCGGAAGTTACCAGTGCTATCTTTATATCTTCCATATTTTCTATAGGATCAAGTGGTTCAACTCTATCAAAATCGGGCATGGGATATTCACTGGTATAATCTTTACCCTTTATTTTCTTTAATAACATTTCCACAGCTCTGGTTGAACCACGGGTCTCAGAAAACATATTTACCCTTATACCACGGGGAAGATAACCTTCTTCCTCGGGACGTCCAAGCTCACCATCTTTTTCAATATACTTTTTAACCAGTTCAGCCATTTCCGGTACTGCCGAACGCATACCGGCTGCTGAATCTCTTGTTTCTACAAAGTAGGTGTAATTTTTATACATGTCATAGCCTGGATTTTCGGGATAAATTCCCGATATAACCGGTAAATTCATTTCTTCATTAGCTACTTCTGCTACCCCACCACAGGCCATACCGTAACGTCCGGCATTAAAGGCAGGACCGGCCAAAACCAGGTCAGGATCAATATCTTTTAACATTTCTTTTATCTGCTTCTGGGCTTCTTCCTTATTTTCGTTAAAATAACTATCACCACAAATGATTGTGTTTACAATTTCAGCATCTTCACCCAGGGTATTGTTGATAGCATTGCCGGGACCTTCAGGCCCCTCTTTTACCCTGGGGGGTACCTCGGCTTTTTCTTCTCCACCGATCTGTCCAAAAAACTGGTTTATATAATGTACAATACGCAGTTTTTTACTCATAATTGCCCCCCCTTTAACTGGGACTCTTTTTTTTAAGCAAAATCAGAATATTTCTCTCTGTACTCTTTAGTTTCCTCAATAATTTCATCAACTTCAAGTACCATTTCCATCATACTAATTTGATCTTCATATACATCCTCATCAATTTCATTTTTAACTTCAGGTTCCAATACATGATAGCACGCGAGTCCTAACTGGACTCCTGCTAATGGACCTGCAAATGTAGGATCACCATTAGTTACAGTCTCACAGGCCAGGCCGGAAGCTTCTGCTTCGGCTCCTCCGAGAATTACAACCAGGTTTTCCTCACCGTGTTCTTCAGCCAGTTCTTTTATTCTGGCCTGATTTTCCAGGTCCATAGCTCCTGCGCTTGTTCAGACGAAACACTCTGTTGTGGTAAATACTACTTCGTCTGCTTCTGTTGTTTTAATACATTCCTCGATGGCCGGACCGGGGATACCGTCACGGTCACCAAGAATGGCAACTTTTTTACCTTCTAACAATTTAATCCACCTCCATAATATAATATATTTTATTAATAACCCCGGGCTGTTAATTTATGAAAACCAAGTTCATTTGTAGACCCGGTTATAGCCTGAATTTCCACATTAATACTACCATCATCATTCAAACTGCCATCAAAACCTCCGGCAATAACGTCAGCAAATTTCTGATGTCCGATTACCTTATCCATTGGTGGTAAAGTTATAACTTCATTGGCATTTCCTGCAGTTATAACAGCATCTGCTGCGGGGTTTGCATCTGCAAGTGATTGAGATGCCCCATCACGACCAGCAAACTCATCTGTCAGTAATACTGTGTCTATACCTCTCTTTTCAAGATTAGTACAGTTCATTATCAAGTCTGCATCAGGATTACCAAATCCTTCTTCTGAAATAATTGCTGCATCAAGACCAAGCTGTTCCGCAAGTCTACCAGCAAAATTAGAAGATCTTTTTTTATCACCCAGAGTTACATTTTCATTTGTAATAATAACTCCTACAAAGTTTATTTCTTTTCCATGCTGTTTATAAAGGTCCTCAATTACTGGATGATTTTGATGAATATAAGTAGCATTCTTATCACAGGCTGATACACAATTACCACTTATAATGGCACCATCCATAACTTCAGTAGGAGAAATCAATGTTGGCAGTATTTGTTTAGCATCCACTCCATATACATAGGTATCATGGAGTAGGCCCTGACTTTGAAGCATGTATATATAGCCCACTTTAGGCAGTTCAGGATATTCTGCATAAGCCTCAGAAAGGGGTTTATGTTCATATACATCGACTGTAT
>CAZSTU010000173.1:0-6341 GCA_964609745.1 uncultured Halanaerobiaceae bacterium | reverse complement strand
CGGCGCAAAGGTCTTGCTCCAAACTCCGGGTCATAACCTTTTTCTGCCAATAAACTTTTAGCTTCTTCCGAAACTTCTATCTCTATATCCTGTTCATCCAGCCTTTTTTGAACATCATCCAGCATTAAATCAACGATTTGTTTTATATGATCTTTATTCAAAGAATGGAAGACAATCGTCTCATCAAGTCTATTGAGAAACTCCGGTCTAAAAGTCTGCCTTAATTTTTTAATAACTTTTTGTTTCATTTTTTCATATTCCGCTTCTTCTTTTTCTTCTGGTTTTTTAAACCCAAGTTGACTTTGTTTTTCTATGAAATTGGCTCCTACATTTGATGTCATAATAATTACCGTATTTTTAAAATCAACATTCCGACCATGTGTATCAGTCAAAACACCATCCTCAAGTATCTGCAGTAAAATATTAAAAACCTCAGGATGAGCCTTTTCAATTTCATCAAATAAAACTACAGAATAAGGTCTCCTTCTTACAGGTTCAGTCAACTGTCCCCCTTCTTCATGGCCTACATATCCAGGAGGAGAACCCACAAGCCTGGAAACAGAATGTTTTTCCATATATTCTGACATGTCAATTCTCACCATGGCGTCTTCGTCATCAAACATAGCCTCTGCCAGTGTCCTGGCCAGTTCAGTTTTCCCAACTCCTGTGGGGCCAAGAAAAATAAATGAACCTATGGGTCTTTTGGGATCTTTAAGACCGGCCCGGGCCCTTCTCACAGCTTCAGACACTGTATTTATAGCTTCATCCTGCCCAATAACTCTTTTGTGAAGTTCCTCTTCCAGACGCATAAGCTTTTCAGTTTCTGCTTCTTCAAGTTTTGTTACAGGAATACCTGTCCAGTTAGAGACAATATGAGCCACATCATCGGGAGTAACTATAGAATCTTCCATACCCTTTTTTTGTTGCCAGTTACCTTTTATATTTTCCAGTTCTTTTTTAACTTCTTTTTCTTTATCTCTCAGTTCTGCTGCTTTTTCAAATTCTTGATTTTCAACTGCTGCTTCTTTTTCTTTTTCTACCTCTTCCAGCTTTTGACTTAGTTCTTTTACTTCAGGAGGTCTCGTTGTATTCCGCAACCTTACTTTTGAAGCAGCTTCATCAATCAAATCTATTGCCTTATCCGGAAGAAAACGATCAGTAATATATCTATGTGAAAGATTAACAGCAGTCTTAATTGCTTCATCAGTTATTTTAACTTTATGATGTGCCTCATAGGGATCCCTTAATCCCTTTAATATATCAATAGTTTCTTTAGGAGTATTTTCCTCAACAAGTATTGATTGAAATCTTCTTTCCAGGGCTGCATCCTCTTCAATATGTTTTCGATATTCATCAAGAGTTGTAGCTCCAATAGCCTGCAATTCACCGCGGGCAAGTGCGGGTTTTAATATATTTGCTGCATCTATAGCGCCTTCTGCTGCTCCAGCCCCAACAAGAGTGTGAAGCTCATCTATAAATAAAATAATATTCCCATTTTCAGTAATGTCATTCATAACACCTTTTAATCTTTTTTCAAACTCACCTCTATATTTAGATCCTGCAACAAGCGAACTTAAATCAAGAGATACTACTCTCTTTTCCAGTAGCAATTCCGGAACATTTTCCTCAATTATTCGTTCTGCAAGTCCTTCTATAATGGCTGTTTTACCTACACCTGGCTCACCTATCAAAACAGGATTATTTTTGGTGCGCCTGCTCAGTACCTGTATAACCCGTTCAATTTCTTTATCTCTTCCGATTACTGGATCCAATTTCCCTTCTTTCGCCATTCTTGTTAAATCACGGCTGTATTCATCCAGTTGTGGTGTCTCACTATCACTTTTTTGCTTTTGTTGATTTGATTTTTTTCTACCTCCAAGCAGCTCTACCACTTCATTTCTTAGCTTTTTAAGATCACCACCAAGTTCAGTCAAAATCCTAACAGCCACACCTTCTCCTTCTCTAATTAAACCCAATAAAATGTGTTCTGTACCAATATAATTATGGCCAAGACGTCGAGCCTCATCCATAGATAAATTCAATACTTTTTTACTACGGGGCGTTAAACCTATAGAACCATCAGTATCCTGTTTTCCCTCTCCAATCATATCTTTTATCTTTTTTAAAACATTATCTTTGTTTATACCATTATCTTTTAAAGCACGGGCAGCAATACCCTGTTCTTCTTTTACCAGACCAAGCAATATATGCTCTGTTCCTACATAATTATGATGTAAATTTTTTGCTTCCTTCTCTGCCAAACTCAAAACTCTTCTAGCTCTTTCTGTAAATCTACCAAACATAATTTTCGCCTCCTTAAAGTCTAATTTACTTCCTCATTTAATTTTTCCTGTATCAATTCAGCCCTTTTCATGTCTCTTTCAAAAGGAGTTAATTTTTTGCCAACTATCTGCTGCAGGTGAGCAGGTCTTATTAATATTACAAGCTCACTTAATAAACTTGAAGTTATATTATTTAGAATTTCAAGATCTATTCCTAGCTTCACATATGATAATAATTCCAGTGCTTCCCTGTTTGTTATTTTATAAGCATATTTTAATGTTCCATAAGATCTTTTGATTTTATCCTTTACTTCAATTTCCTGTTTTTTAAGCAAACGTTGACGAGCCTGTCTTTCCTGTTCTATTATTTGCAAAGTAACACTTTTTAGATTTTCCAGTATATCTTTTTCACTATGGCCCAGAGTTATTTGATTTGATATTTGATAAATATTGCCTACTGATTCACTGCCTTCCCCATATAGTCCTCGAACAGCAAGGCCAAGTTTGCCTACTGCCCCAAGCATTCTATCAATATTATTTGTCATATTCAAAGCCGGTAAATGTACCATTACAGACGCTCTTAAACCTGTGCCCATATTAGTCGGACAGGCAGTAAGATAACCCCATTTACTTGAAAAAGCATAATCAAGACTATCCTCAAGATAATCATCTATTTCATCCGCCTTCTTCCAGGCAGAAGAAAGCTGAAGACCGGGAAAAATAATCTGAATTCTAATATGATCTTCTTCATTAACCATAATACTAATATTCTCATCTTTATTAATTAATACACCATGACTTTTCTCTCCTTCAGCATGCGGTGGACTTACAAGATGTCTTTCCACCATTACTTTTTTTCCTATATCAGATAATTTGTTTATATTATAATATTTTAGATTAAAATCATTTTGTTTATCCACAAGTTTTTTGATTAGTTCAGTAGTCTTTTTTAGATCCTTTTCTTCTGCCTGATTGGGATAGGGTATATCTTCAATATTCCTAGCTAATCTAATTCTACTACTAATTACTATATCATTTTCTGGCCCCTTGCCTTTTACCCATTGACTAAAATTTCTATTCATTACCAACTTCACCACCCAATTTATCTTCTAAATCATGTATTTTATCCCTGATTTCAGCTGCTTTTTCAAAATTTTCTTTTTCAACTTCTTTATGCATTTTTTCTTTTAATTCTTCTATTTCTTTTTTAATTCTCAACTTACCTCCCCTTCTTTTGGGGACTTTACCCTGATGGAGACTACTGCCATGGATTCTTTTAGCCAGTCTTTCGATTTTATCTGAAAAAATTTCATAACATTTTGAGCAACCAAAAAGACCTTCTTTGCTAAACTCTTCATAAGCCATACCACATTGATCACATTTTAATGATTTTTTACTCTCTTTAACTGATGACTCCAATCCAGAGTTTAAAATATCTGCTAATAAATTGTGAAAAGAAAATGGATCACCAGTGGATAAGCTTAATTGCCCCGTCTCTTCAGCACAATCTTCACATAAAAAAATTTCTGTTTTCTTTCCATTTATTATTTTTGTCAAGTGAACAGTGGCTTCTTTTTCACCACAACGCTGGCATAACATATTAATCCTCCTTATTCATTTTTATCGTGTCTTAATATAACTTCCAGCATTCCCTGTAAAATCCTTCCTCGAATATAGTCCCTCCGCGGTAATTCAACACCAATAATTCTTCTATGTACTACAATCTGCATTAAATTTTTTTCTCTCTCATCAATTATATCATTATTAAACAAACGCTGAATTATCCCATTAGCTTCTCTCTGTGTAACCATCCCTCCTAATTCTGAAATAATATTTTTTAATAATTCAGGCTCAGAATCTATCTGTACTTCTATAATTCTGATATAACCTCCTCCACCACGCTGACTCTCAACTATATATCCTTTTTCTGCAGTAAATCTCGTATCCAAAACATAGTTAATTTGAGAAGGAGCACAATTAAAATCTTCTGCCAATTGATTTCTCTTTATTTCAATTTTACCTTCATATTTCTCAAGAAGGTTTTTTAAATATTTTTCAATCTGATCAGATAAACTGTTCATAACTCTAAACCCCCATTTGTCTTTGACTATTTTTGACCTTCCATATACAATAATACATTATTCTCTAAGTTATGCAAACTCCATCAATATTCCTTAAAGCCTAATGGCTTTAATCTAATCTTCTATTGCTAGAATAACTCCTCTATTTTTAAAATAACACATGATTTCATCCTAAAAAATTTTTTTCGAGTTTACATATAAAAACCCGCTGAAAAGCGGGTTTAGTTTAGTGCATCCTTTGTATATCTTGAAGAAGGATTCCAAAGAAGCCATTCTTCTATACCAAGTTTCTCCAGTGCTTTTAACTGTTCTTTGACTTCATGAGAGGAATACTTGTAATTAATTGAAAAGTCCTGTATCCAGGGTCTTAATAGTACATCATTATCTTCTGTTTTTTTCTGTGCATCACGCATACTTCTATATACTGTTTTATATGGATCTTTTTCAGGAAAATCAAGTCCATAAATTCCTGGAGAATAATGTGAAGGATAAACCATAGGTGAAATAATGTCTATATTTGAGCTCAATTCCTTAAAATTTTGTCCAATTCCAAGATCACACTCAGCGGAAGTAGAAAGACCAAAAACATCTATTGATAAAGGATAATCAAATTTTTTAAATCTTTGATTTGCTTCTATTATGAAATCATTAATAGCTTTTTCTTTAGTAATTCCTTTATAAATTATTGCTCTATTTTTTCCTTTCAAGGCGGGATACCTTACATAATCAAATTGTACTTCATCAAAACCAAGCTCTATTGCTTCTCTGCCCAGAGAAATATTATAATCCCACACTTCTGTCCGGGTAGGATCAACCCAACTTTTACTCCTGCTGATATTATATTTTTCTATCTTTGCCTGTTTTAAACTTGAAGCAGAATAAATTAATTGCCCACTACTTTTATTGAAATTCTCTTTACCCAATCCCCAGGAAATATTTTCCGGGCCATTATTAATTAACAAAGCTAGTCCAGGACGACTACTAGCAAGTAATGCATCTTTGAATACAGGTATTCTAGCAATTGTATAAATACCCTTTTCGTTTAGTCTTTCCAGAAATTCTTCAACATTATTAATTTTCCTTTGACTTGCACCCAAATTTTTTGCCATTTCCACATGGGAAGGATAACTTATATATCCCTGATCATCTTTCACGTCAATTACCATAGTGTTTAATTGAGTTTCTTCAATTAAATTTATCAAATTTTCCATTCGTGAAGATATACCAGCCACCCAACCTGTAACATAGATTCCTTTGACATTAAACTCCGGTAAATCTAAATCTTTATAATTTAAATATATTCTATTATTTAATTCCTTTTGCCCCATCAATAAACTATTATCAGTCATTTGAAAAGAGTCTTTAGCAAAAATATTATCATTAAAAAAAATCAATATAATAAATATTATAAAAAATATTAATATTCTTTTAGTATTACATTTATGTAATCTCATATATTGTATTATATAAGCCTCCTCATGTCATTATGTTTATTAAATTATAACATATTTAAATCAATAATGACATAGGAATTATAAACTAATTTTTTCCATAAAAAAATGGCTCCCCGAGCAGGACTCGAACCTGCGACAAAGTGGTTAACAGCCACTCGCTCTACCAGCTGAGCTATCGGGGAACATTATCTATACTTTATACTTATTTAATTATAAATATTAAATTCCGGCAGTGACCTACTCTCCCACAGAGTTTCCCCTGCAGTACCATAGGCGCTGGAGGACTTAACTGCTGTGTTCGAAATGGGAACAGGTGTTACCCCTCCGCTATTACCACCGGAAACTTATTTGCTTTTCATCTTACAGCACTATATATTATAGCATATCTTTTGTCTTTGTCAAGGGTATTTTTTGTTTTTCTCTCACCATACCCTAAAAGATGCATACAGGAGAAGATAAGTCCTCGACCTATTAGTACCGGTCAGCTTAATGTGTTACCACACTTCCACCTCCGGCCTATCTAC
>CAZSTU010000172.1:0-6370 GCA_964609745.1 uncultured Halanaerobiaceae bacterium | reverse complement strand
GTATACCTGTATCCAGTATAGCTACCCGGACACCGTTATTATTTCTGTTGTGTTGCCACACTGTTTCCAAAGCAAGCAGGTCCAGATTCCACTGTCTGGAATAATAAGGGTCTGAGGGTGATTTTTGTGCTTTTACTGTATAGTCAGGTTCTATGTATTCGACTTCACCTGAGTATTCTAGCAGTTCTCTCAGTCTTTGATGGTTTTCATCTGCTACCTGCAGTAAAAATAGATTTTTATCAAGTTTTTTTGGTGGTTTTTGCAGGAGATTGCTTTCTCCCCGCAGAATTTTAGTAATTACATGATCTTTTGTAAGTTCTTCTTTAAAAGAAATTATATAGGCACCTGCTTTTGTTTTGGCAAAATTACTATCAGCAGTATTAAAAAAGACCTGTTTGTGAGTTTTTGAATCATTTTTTTCTCCGGTATTATTTTCAGAATTTTCCATATTGATATCTGCAAAATCAATTTTGCCAGTTATAATTCCTTCTTTATTATCCGATAGGTCATTGGTGCTGGTACAGCCGCCAAAAAGCATTATAGCTGTGCTTAGAACTGTTATCAGTGCTATGTATTTTTTGTTTTTTTTGTAAAAATTATTCACAAATTATAACCCCCCTGCTGGTAAAAAGTGATTAAAAATAATCTGCATTTATTATTACCTATATTTATTATTTTACTGTTAAAAGGCTTTTTCCTGCTGGTAAATAAAGGCAGGTAATAGTTTTTCCCAGAATTTATTTATAATATAAAAAAGGCATTAAAAGAAAGATATAGAAAGTATAAATAGTAAATAAAAAGATATAAGGAGATAAAAAGGTGAAAAAATGGCGTGGTAAAACAATAGACATTTACATATTTAAACAAATTGTAAAACCATTTCTGGTCGGAGTGGGGATTATCGGGGTAATTATGCTCAGCAGTTTTTTATATCAGCTTGCTGATTTAATTATAGTCAAAAATATCCCGCTTATTGAAGTTTTGCAGCTTTTGTTTTATCAACTGCCGGAAATCATTGTCCAGACCTTCCCCATGGCAGTACTGTTTGCCGTGATAAGTGGTCTGGGGCGTCTCAGCCGTGAAAACGAATTTACAGCCCTGAGAATGGGCGGAGTGAGTATATACCGGTTAATAATTCCCCTGCTTGTCTTTGGGCTTATTGTGAGTGGAATGACCTATATGTTAAATGAAGAGATTGTACCCTGGTCAAATCATAAAGCCCGCAATATAGTCCGTGTCTCAATGCTGCAGGAAACAAATCCCGAAATACAGGAAGATGTCTTTTTTGAGGGGCCGAGAGACCGGTTGTTTTATGTAACAGAATATGATGAAGATGCAGGAGAACTAAGGCGGGTGGTTATTTTTGAGCTTCCCGATGATGGTAAATTTCCGGAAGTTATCACAGCTGCCCGCGGTTATGTAGGGGAAAGCACCTGGCGTCTGGAAGAAGGCTTTATCCACAGTTATGACCGGGATGGTTATCTGGAACTTGAAAGCAATTTTGGAGAAATGGAAGTAGAAATAACCAGAGATGTGGAGAATTTTTTCGGTCAGCAGCGTACCCCGTCTGAAATGAGCAGAGAAGAACTTTCGGAGGAGATTAGCCTTTTCAGAGACAGCGGTATAGATGTTACTTCACTTTTAGTTGAATACCATCTGAAGCTGGCGGTACCCTTTACCCCCCTAATATTTGTTTTGCTGGGAACACCGTTAAGTCTCGGCAACAAAGAAAGCCGGGCCCTTGATATTGTATTTACCATAATAGTTATTTTCCTTTATTATTTAATATTATCTCTTTCCCGCTCTCTGGGAAGAAATGGAATGATAAATCCCCTTCTCTCCGCCTGGCTGCCAAATGGAATTTTTGTGGTGCTGGGAGTAATTTTACTTATCTGGCGGGAAGCCTGGCAGGGCTTTTTAATTAATTATTTACCAAGACTTTTGCCCTTTGTGATAGTATTTTTACTGCTTGTGGGAGGATTTACTTCCCCGGCTGCAGCCGAAGAGGTAGGTCCTGACAAATTAAGGCTTAAGGCCGATCATCTGGAATATCATTCTGAAAAAGGGGAGATCGAGGCTCTTGGTAATATAATGAGTCAGTATGGGCTGTTTTATATTCAAACTGATGAACTGACTGTTGTCCTTGAAGATGGAGAAAAAAGAAGATATGATGCCCGGGAAATAGAACTGGCACGCAGTAATTTTTCCGGCTGTGATCAAAAAGAACAGCATTATTATTTTGAAGCAGATTCTGTAACTATACATCCCGATGATCACCTTGTGGCCCGCAATGTAACTTTCTGGGAGCTAAAAGGCAGGTTACCGCTCTTTTACTGGCCCTATCTTTATATATCTTTAAAAGAAAGGGAACAGCATTTAATTCCTGAAGTTGGTTATAATGCGCGCCGGGGCTGGTTTGCCAAATTTACATATAATTACTGGTATGATGACCGTCTCCCCGGTGAAATTTATCTTGATTATTATACAATTTCGGGTTCAGGTTATGGTTTTAAACAGTATTTTCTGGAGGAAGAAGACAGAGAAGGATATATATATTATTATAATCAGGAAAACAAAACAGATATCCCGGGTCTTTTTGACTGGGAGGGAGAGTTTAAATACAGTGATAGCAGAGGTGACTGGCAGCCTGATTTTAATGTAGATTATACTGTTTATGATAATTACAGGGATCTGGATGGTGAGGTTGATCTGGAGCAGGATGGTAAAAAAAGAGAGATTAATCTGGCTTCAGACTTTAGTGATAAAGCATATTATGAAGATACAGGTCGTGATGAGAGAAATCTTGACCTGGACTTTGATTATAAAAGATATTTTGAAAATGACTGGGAACTTGACCTTAATTTTAACCGTGATTTTATTCAGGATCCGGAAGATGGTATTAAATCTCGCTGGGGGAGCAGAAGTTATCTGGCCCAGAGAGGTACTGATTATGATTTCAGGGTGGAAGTAGAAAGATTTGCTCCGCGTTTTACAGAGGATGGAGAAGAAGAAGATGGGGTTGTTTTTTACCGCTGGCCTGAATTAAGTCTCGATTATTTTCCCAATTATAATATAAATTATGAACTGGCCTTTGGCCATTATTATGAGGATCGTTCGGGTATAGAAGGTCAGCGTCTGGCGGCAGAAATTGATTATAATAATAACTGGCAGCCTACAAACTGGCTTAATTTTAGCACAGAACAGGTAGCTGGAGGACGAGATTACAGGGAGATAATCGAAGAATCTGGAGATAAATTACCCTACAGACAGGCCTATTATAATCCACAATATGGTATAAAAACTGATATAACAGATCATCTGAGCTGGGATAATAGTTATGAGTATTATGACAACTGGGGTCAGACCCCCTTTAATTTTGATGAAGAAGAGACAAAAGAAGAAGTTAAGAGCACACTTAATTACAGACGTGGAGGTTTTGATTTTGAACTAAAGAGCGGCTATGATATCCATATGGCAGAATATATGGATCTGGAAATATTGCTTGACTGGCAACTTACAGACCACTGGAATCTGGATACAGGGACATACTATGATTTCAATGACAGGGAATATGGTGATCTGGCTGTGACCACTGAATATGACGATGAAAAGAGGCTGGAAGCTGGCAGTGGCTTAAGATATGATCCCAATCTGGGACAACTGGAGGAATGGGATAATAGTCTACAATATACTGTAGATGATTTATGGGAAATTCAGATGTTGAGCAGTTATGATTTTACAGATGATGAATTTGATAGGGCAAGATTTGCGGTAAAAAAGACTTTTCACTGTCGTGACCTCTGGTTTAGCTATGACTATGTACAGGAGGAGGTCATGCTGGAATACAGGATAAATCTCCTGCCTGAGCACGGGTTTAAAGTAGGCAGAGAGGGTGAGGATGAATTGATTTTTGATCTCGGTATTAGAGATTTACTGGGATTATAGAAGATCTTAATTTGAAGATTCGCTTGTTTTGCAGGTGGAAAGTATTTCAAAATGGATAAAGAAAGGGGAATTGGTTGTGGATAATAAGATCAGGTCTGGTATTATCTGGATTTTATTTGTAATCATAATTTTTGGCCTTTCACCAGGGCTTAACGCAAAATCTACGGTACAGATAAGGGCCGGGAGTCTGCGTAATGAAGATGATATGGTATATCTCAGTGATGGTGTAGAAATTATCAGGGAAGATGTTAACCTGAGTTCTCCCCGGGGAGAGATGAACAGGGAAAAAAGAGAGTTGACTTTAACAGATGGGGTAAAAATGGATTATGATCAGGGGAAAATTGAAAGTCAGCAGATGAAAGGCTGGCTTAATGATGACCGCTATTTGTTTGAAGAAGATGTAGTATTTGATTACAGTTCAGAAGAAAATGAGAGGGAGTTTACACTCTATTCGCCCTATCTGGAGATGAACTCAGCCGAACGGTCTTTTCAGGCTGAAGATGGAGTTACAATTGATTATCAGGACCGTGAACTTAAGGCTGAAGAAGCTCGCTACAGCGAAGAAGATCAGCTGCTTGTTCTGGAGAGAATGGTAGAAATAGAAGAAGAAAGTGGTGACTGGATTAAGTGTGAGCGGGCTGAATTTGATCTAAGCAGTGGAGAGGAAAGCTTTACTGCAGATGGTAATGTGGAAATAGAGCTGCAGATCGGTGAAGATGAGGAATAAATTGTAATTTACCCTGCTTCCATCTGATGGTATAATAAGAAATGGATGGGAGCGGATATAGATGTTTCTTTTCAAAACTGATTTTAGAAAATACTTATGTATTTTATTAATAGTAACGATTATTTTCGGTACCTGCCTGGTAAGTCTGGGCGGGTATCTTACAGATAACTATTTTTCACGTATGGTTAAAGGAATCATCGGGGACTCCGGGGAATATGACTTGATATTAACACTGGCCCGGGATAAAGAGGATATAGCCCTGGAACAGGTGGAAAATGTTCTGGAAAGCTCTTTCAGCGGGGCTGAATTAAAGGAGGGGCCCAGGGTTGCTGGCAGCAGTAATTACTTACTCCGCCTGCCGGAGGAAAAGAGAACCGGTGAGGTTTTCGGCTCAATAAATAGTTATTTTTCCGGTATTCCTGGTTTGATGAGCAAAACTATAATTACCGAACCCCGCCTGACTCTGCGTGAATTCAGGGGGGAAAGCCTAAAACATCTGCGGCCGCTGATAGATGAGATAGAGGGGATTGATTTTAGTTATAAGAGTGGTAGTGGTCTTGATCTGGTTGTAAAAGAACCGGGGAATGTGCCTGAGGTGAGAAGGGAAGTCAAGGATATTTTAAATAATTATGAGCTTTTTGAACTTCGCTTTCCTCTTGATAGAAGTACTGATAATTCCGAAAATTTAAAGGATGATCTGGTTAATTTAATTTCTTCCAGAGAGGATGTGGATTCTGTCTATGATGTAAGTGGTGACGATCAATCCGACACCATGGCCATGCTGCGCAGTTTGAGGGAAATGAAAAGCTTTCTTCTTTCATTTGCGGCCAGAGTGGTTGTCAAAGATATTTCATCCCCTCGGGAAATAGGAGAAGGAATGGAATTGATCATCAAAAATGAGGGAGATTCTCCAGCTATTCTGCAGGTGGCGGCAGTCGAAGAAGACGGTGTTGAGGCGCTGCTGCAGTCAGGCAGTCTGGAAGGTATAAAAGAAGATCCTGATGTATATCTGCGCAGACAGGACGGTTCCCGTGGTGATAAATTGGGAAAGGGGGAAATACACAACCCCAGGCAGGATCTGGCTCGAACCCTCGAGGGATTAAATCAAATAACTCCACAGCTAGAACAGTTCATGGAAGACAGTGAAAGACTTATAGCCTATACTGACAGCCTTAACTCTGACCTTGATAATATAAATCAGGGATTGAATAAATTAAATGATACCGGAAGAAGCCTGGATGAAAGCATGGAAAAGTGGCAGCAGGAGGATCTGACATATTTTCTGGAAGAACTGATGGATGTTCTGGATGAAATAAAGGTAAATACAGGTGACCTGAATCAGGCACAAAGAGAGTTAGTCAAAACAAGCAATCGTCTGAAAGAAGCAGCCGGGTTAATTGAGGAAAAACTTGTCTTTGTTCCCCGTGACAGCGAGATTTACCGTCAGCTTTTTGATCTCAAAGAGATTTCTCTCAGTGTCTCGGAAGGCCTTGACCGCAATTATGATTTAATTGAGGAGAGAACAGAGGATATGGATCCGGTGCTGGCTTCGATTGATGAATGGCAGGATAAGAGACGCTCACTGCTGGATCTGGAAAAGGTGCTGGCCCGGGGCAGAGACTGGCAGGAAGTGGAAGGAATAGTTGATAGAATAGATGAGACAGCTTCTGTACTTGATACCCGGGAACTTCAACAAAG
>CAZSTU010000171.1:0-6373 GCA_964609745.1 uncultured Halanaerobiaceae bacterium | reverse complement strand
TTGCTGCTGTCAAAGTTGTCTTACCATGGTCTACGTGTCCTATTGTCCCTATGTTGACATGGGGCTTTGTCCTCTCAAACTTTTCTTTTGCCATCTTTGTTCATCCTCCTTGTTTGCAAAACCAATTTGTTTATGTAAATACGTTTCCATATGGGCAAAAGCCCAATGGATTCCCACATTAAAAAGTGTAGGCTTAAATTTCCATCCGCCGACGGAATTATATATTAGTAAATAATATGTTATAACAGCTGTTTAAATATTGTGTTTTTCCAAAAAAACTTCCAGTTTTCTTTTTACCCTTTGCAGAGCATTATCAATAGATTTAACATGCTTGTCTAATGTATCAGCAATAGCCTGGTATGATTTACCTTTTAAATATTCCTGTAAAACATCAAACTCCAGGTCACTCAACATTTCACTAATTTTTCTTTCAATAAGATCATAAGTTTCTTTGCTGATAAACAATTGTTCAGGATTGGTTAATTTTCCACCCTTTAGAACATCCAGCAGGGTTCGATCTGATTCTTCATCATAAATGGGTTTATTGAGGGAAATATATGAATTAAGGGGTTGATGCTTTTGTCTCGTGGCTGCTTTAATAGCAGTGATTATCTGTCTGGTAATACATAGTTCAGCAAAAGCTCTAAAGGAAGCCAGACGGTCTACTTTGTAATCTCTAATTGCTTTATAAAGTCCTATCATGCCTTCCTGGACAATATCTTCTCTATCAGCACCTACTAAAAAATAAGATCGTGATTTGGCAAGTACAAAATTTTTGTAACGTTTGATTAATACTTCCTGAGCATAACTATCACCATCATGAATAAGATCAATCAACTCGTCATCACTTAGCTGGGTATAATCTTCCTGCTCTATTTCTTGGACATTTGCCTTCAACCGGAATCCCCTCCCTTTATACATTAATATTATACTTATTAAGCCTCATTTAGTCAAGCATTATTATTTAAAACACTCAGCTTAAAATTCTTTGACGTACCACTTCATACATAATTATCCCGGCAGATACTGATGCATTTAGGGAACTTAAATTACCCTGCATGGGAATTTTAACCATAAAATCACAATTTTCTCTGACCAGCCTTCTTATTCCATGACCTTCATTTCCTATCACTATAGCAGTGGGATCACTATAGTCAACATCATATAGCAGTTGAGAGGACTCCGCATCAGTTCCTGTAACCCAGATTCCATTTTCTTTTAAACTTTTTATTGTATAGTTTATATTACTGACCCGGGCCAGTTTGATATATTCAACTGCTCCAGATGCAGCTTTATTAACCACAGGAGTTAATCCTGCTGCTCTCCTTTTGGGAAAGATAATACCATGAGCCCCCGCTGAATGAGCCGAACGAATAATAGAACCAAAATTTTGGGGATCCTGAATTTGATCCAAAATAATTATAAAAGGTTCTTCATTTTTCTTATGAGCAAAATTAATTATATCTAACGGATCAACAAATTTCACTTTTTCTGCCCGGGCTATCACCCCCTGAGGAGAATGTGATTCTGATATTTGCTTAAAATGTTTTTTGTTTGCTTTTTTTAATGGTATTCTGTTCTTTTTAGCCAATTTTTCTATTTCTTTAATCCTCTCTCCCTTACTACTTTTTTGTATAATAATCTCCTTTACATTTCTATCACCTTTTAAAAGCTCCACTACAGCATTTCGACCTTCAATTTTTTTCATGTATTAATTATCTCCTTTTTCCTGCAGTCTTTCTATTCTTCCACAGGACAATTCACCTTCAGGACACTTTCCTTCCATTACACAGGGAGGTCCCACATTTTCGAAAAGTACAGGGGCAACCTTTTTAACAGCGGTCAACATTTGCCTGCCAATACTTCTAATCTCCCACTGTGCTCTATTACAAGTCCTTAATTTAATAAAATGAATAAGTGAACGTGCATTATAAGAAACCATTAGGTTTGTTTTTATTGTAGGTAAAATAAAACGAGCATCTTCACGGGGAATTCCTTCTTCAAGAAGTTTTTTATAACTTAACCGTAATTCCTCCATCTTTTCTTCAAATAACTTTTTGGTCTTCTCATTATTTGCTATTTTAGGAGGGATTATATAATCAAATTCTTCTTCATTAACATAACGCTGTGAACGTTGACTATAAGATGTCCCAATTCTCTGTCTGACCAATTGGTGGCTTGTGACTCTGCTGCATTCAACAGCAAAGTAAAAATAAGTATGTTCTAGAGTTGAAAAATGACCAAGATCAATTATTTTTCTAACAAGCTTTTCTATTTCATCTTGGCTTAAATCTTCCTGTAATTTTTGAGGGGATTTATTTGAATAACAGAGTCTGGCTGCTAAAGCCACGTTTCTTTCCGGGTCATCAGTATAATCTACCAATCTGGCAGTAGGTTTAACTCTCATCGTTATTACCTTCTATAACTTCCCACTCATAACCGTGAGGGGTATCTTTAACCTTTATCCCCATATCCTTAAGATCATCACGAATTTGATCGGCCTTTTCCCAGTTTTCCTTCTCTCTGGCTTCTTCCCGTAATTTTAGTATATATTCAACTAAATCATTAAACCGGCTTGATTTGTTGGCTTCCGAAGAAGTGGATTCCAATTTTAAACCTAATATAGTACTTAATTTTTCGAATAATTTATTTGCTTCTCCTATAAGTGTACGGGTGGTATTTGTTAATTTAAAATCATTTTTGTTAATAAAACCATTTATATCCGTAGAAAGCTCATTTAAAACTCCTATTGCCTGAGCCGTATTAAAATCATTATCCATGGCTGCTTCAAATTCCTGCCTGCGCTTTTTTATTTTATCAATAAAATCTTCCTGAGTAAAGTTATCTTTTCCTTGCGGCTCTTTAGTAAGAAGATTTTTTAAACTTTTTTTGGAATTAAGTAACTTATTTAGACTAACTCTTGCTTTTTTCACTTCTTCATAACTGAAATCAATAGGACTGCGATAATGTTTGGTTAAAAGAAAATATCTAAGTTCGTCTGCAGTAAACTCCTTTAATAATTCTCTTGTCGTATAATAATTTCCCAAAGACTTAGACATTTTCTCTCCTTCCAGATTTACTGTTCCATTATGTAGCCAGTACTTAGCAAATGGCTTTTTGCCACTATAAGATTCAGATTGCGCTATTTCGTTTTCGTGATGTGGAAATATGAGATCAGTTCCGCCACCATGAATATCAATCTGTTCATCAAGTTCTTTCATAGACATAACAGAACACTCAATATGCCAGCCGGGCCAACCCTTTCCCCAGGGGCTATCCCACCTAATCACATCTTCTTCTTCCACTTTTTTCCAGAGAGCAAAATCCATGGGGTGCTTTTTATTCTCCTCAACTTTAACTCTGGCACCGGCCTCCATATCTTCCAGTGAACGGCCGGAAAGTTTCCCATAATCATCAAATTTTTCTACACTAAAATATACACTGCCCTCAACTTCATAAGCATACCCTTTATCAATTAGTGTTTCAATTACCCTTATTATTTCCGTAATATTTTCAGATACACGACAATAATTATCAGCAGGTTTGATATTTAAGTCAGTTGAATCTTCCAGGTAGGCATTGGCATATTTTTCGGCCAGTGCCATGGGCTCCATTTCTTCTCTTTCTGCCCTTCGAACAATTTTTTCATTTATATCAGTAAAATTTTGGATATAATTAACCTTATACCCTTTATATTCAAGATAACGTCTGATAACATCATAATTGATGGCACTCCGAATATGACCAATATGGGAATAATTTTGTACTGTTAATCCACATACATACATATTAACTTTACCTTGATTAATCGGTTCAAATTTTTCTCTTTTTCCAGTTAAGGTATTATATACTTCAAGCACACTTAACCCCCCTCTCTTTTAAAAAAGTCTTTTCTACAGCCATTAATGGCTGTAGAAAAGACTTAACTGGCAATTTCTAGAGCCTTATTTAATCTGCTTTCTACTTCTTTTATTCCAAGTATATAAATAACTTCAGCTATCTCCGGACCTGAAGTTTTTCCTGTAAGTGCTACTCGTACAGGATGATATACAGTGCGAGCCCCTACAGGAAGTTCATCTTTTAATTCACTAAATACTTTATTAATATTACTTATATTTAATTGTTCAAGTTCATTTAATTTTTCTTTAAGAGTCTCAAATACAAGTTCTACACCTTCTTCTGCAAATTCTTCTTTAGCCTTCTTTATATCATCATATGCAAGTTCTGTAAAGAATAGTTCCGCTTCCTGAGGTATTTGTTCCAAATAATCCACACCAGTTCTGGCAACTTCTATTATTCTTTTTACCCGATCTCGATCATAATCATCATCAATAAAGCCAGCCTCCTGCAAATAAGGAAGAGAAAGATCAACAATTCTATCAAGATCCGCTTCTCTTATATATTTCCCATTCATCCAGTTCAACTTATCAATATCAAAAACTGCTGCACTTTTATTAACATCTCTTAGATCAAAATACTTAATCAACTCTTCTTTAGAGAGAATTTCCTTCTCTTCCGGGGGGGACCAACCCAGTAATGCAAGAAAGTTAAACAATGCTTCCGGCAAATAACCTTTTTTGCGAAATTCACCTATATATACTGTATCCTGATCTCCCCGTTTCTTTAGTTTTGCTTTATTTTCATCAAGTATCAAAGGCAAATGAGCAAATTCCGGCATCTTCCAGCCAAGAGCCTCATATAAAAGCATTTGTTTGGGAGTATTAGAAAGATGGTCTTCCCCTCTTATTACTTGAGTTACCCCCATTAATCCATCATCTATAACTACAGCAAAATTGTAGGTGGGCATACCATCTGACTTAAATATAATAAAATCATCCAATATAGAAGTGCTAAAGCTTACTTCACCTCTGATCAAATCTTTAACAATAATTTCTTTTTCAACCTGAGGTGTTTTAAACCTCACTACAGGCTCCCTGCCTTCTGCTTCCAGTTCTTTTCTCTGCTTCTCGGTAAGATTACGACAATGTCCGTTGTACCTTGGCATCTCTCCTCTATCACGGGCTTTTTTCCGCATCTCTTTCAGTTCTTCCTGTGTACAATAACAATAATAAGCTTTATCCTGGTCCAAAAGTTTTTTAACATATTTTTCATATATGTCGATTCTTTCTGACTGTCTATACGGACCATAATTTCCACCAATATTGACTCCCTCGTCAACATCAAGGCCCAGCCAGTTCAGTTCTTTTAATATTATATCTTCAAACTCTCTGCTGGAACGCTCTCTATCAGTATCTTCAATTCTCAAAATAAGTTTGCCATCATTTTTGCGGGCCCACAACCAGTTAAAAAGTGCTGTACGCATATTGCCAATATGTATTTTGCCGGTAGGACTTGGTGGAAATCTTAAACGCATATCTTTGTTCATATTTTATACACATCCTTCCATCATTATAAATTGTATATATTATAACAAATACATTAAATAACACTTGTACCAACTGTCAGTTGTTCGGGGCCGTCAATAAGGGCATGGCCAAATCTGCCAAAAATAGCTACAGCAATATATTCTTCACCTCTTACTACAGCTATCTTAAAACCGCCACCCAGACCCGGATTGACCAGAGCCAGCTGACTATAAGCATCTTTTACAGCATTTGATACTGCCATTTTATGTCGTGCTTTTTCTTCAATAACTCCTCTGGCTATTGCTGCCACAGTCGTGCTCTCACGTAATTTTATAGGTAATTTTTCAGCACTGGCACCTGTTTGAGTAATTGCTCCTTTATACCCGTAACCTTCCACCTTTTCCAGCCAGTAATTTTCATACTCTCTACTGCGTGTCATAGCCAGATAAATTGCAGAACTTTCCGGAGTCATGGTCTTTTTCTCATATTTCATTTCTTCTTCTTCATTGCGAAGATAACCACTAACAATATCTTCTGCAGTGATTATTCCTACCACATCATTATCTTCATCGACAACTGGCAGACCACCAATATTATTTTCTGTCAAAATCCTGGCTGCCTTTTTGACACTTACTGTTTCCCTTACTTTAATTAAATCAGTCGACATAATATTTCTAACTTTTGTCTCAAGTTCATGCTCAGAAACCAGATCGCCATCAGTAATAACACCAACAATTTTACCACTATCAATTACCAGTAAACGTCCAATATCGTGTATTGATAAAAGTCTTTCTGCTTCCAGTAAACTAGCATCTGCTTCAATAGTAATCAAATCTTCAGTCATAATATCTTTAACCTTCATCATAATCTCCCTTCCTGACTTTTGCTTGTCAATAAAATTATTCAATCAAAACCACTGCCTGTGCTGCAATGCCTTCTCCACTTCCGACAAAGCCCAATCCTTCAGCAGTTGTTGCCTTAATATTTAAGTTATATTTTTCTATTTC
>CAZSTU010000170.1:0-6378 GCA_964609745.1 uncultured Halanaerobiaceae bacterium | reverse complement strand
CCCACCACTATTGACGGCAAATCAAAAAAGCCAAAAAATAAGAATAAAAACACAGGTATAATTAATAATTTAATAATACTGATTACAAGAATTCTGAAATCCAGGAATAAACTCTTTAATTTTATTCCATAAAGTGAACTCCCTATAATTAGCATGGAAATAGGAAAAGTGGCATCTCCCAGCATCTCCAGACCCTGACTGACTGATACGGGGAGTTCTATTCCTGTAAAAAGAAAAAATAATCCTATAATTAATGCAATAACACCATTATTAAAAATTGATCTTATCTCAAATTTTTTATCACCATTTTTATTAAATAATATTACTCCATAAGTCCACATAAAAATATTAATAATAACCATTCCCAGAGAAGCATAAAATACTCCGTATTCTGGAAAAACTGCCCTTAAGACTGGAAGACCCATATAACCAACATTACCAAAAATCATCATGAACTGATAGGTGCTTTTCTTTGAAGGAGGAAGTGAAGAAAATTTACCAAGTATTGATACAGTTATAATCAGCAAAATATATGTGATAAACCAGAATAAACTGATTAATATTATATTATTAATTAACTCTTGTTTGAGCTCAATTTGCATTGCAGAAATAATTAATGCCGGCAGAATAAAGTCAACAAGCAATTTGAATAGACCATCCTGCAATTCTTTAGTAATAATACCCCTGCAACGAAGAAAAAGCCCGGAAAAAATAATTAAAAATAGTGCCAGTATTTGATTAACTACTGCTGCATAATCCATATTTTCATCCTTTCCTAATTATTCTTCTATAAAAATAACGGGAAGGTAAATACCCCTCCCCGACTAATTTATTAGTTAATTATTAACTATCAAGTAAAGAACTTAATGAATGATATCAAACTCCAAAAAATAAAAACACGAATAGAATAAAGACGACTATAAATAAATCAAAATCAAGATTTTTAACATCTATCCAGATCTCGTTAAATTCACTTCTGAACTTGAATCTCCTCATAAATAATTTAAAGGTCTTTACTCTCTGTTTGTTCCAGTTATAAAACTTACTTTGATTATTATCCTTTTTCTCTACTTTTGAAAAATTCTTGTCAAATACACTATTAATCCACTCAGATATTGTCTGAATAATGGTACTCAACTTGTTCTGCATTTCTTCCACTCTGCTATCAAAATTAACAATAAATTTTTTGCTGAGAAAGTACAGTATTGAGGGTGTTTTATTTTGCATGCTGTCTACTTTTTTATCAAAAATAAACACAAATACTTCACTTAAAGAATAAAACATCCTGTATACTGGTTTATAAAATAATCTTTCAAGGCTGAAACTACCGGTAAATTGCAATCTTTCAAAACCGGTGATAAATAATAGAAAATAAACTATTGATCCCTGTAATAGGGTAAAGAGTGCCTTTTTTATATTAGCAATATCATATAAATGAAATTCCTCCAGGGCAATGCCGCCCTCTACATTTAACACATTCAGTGCCGGTTGAATCAAATTATTATAAAATAATTCAGGAAATATCCCACTAATAAATACAAGACCGACCAAAATTGCAGAGGGGATAATCATACTTAAGGAGCTGAAATCAAAGTTTTCTCCTTCAGTTTCAATTTCACCACTTTTCAAGAATAAGTTAAAAAATAAACGCAAAAAATAAACCACTGTTAGAACACTTGTAATTGTAAAAACTAATTCTGCCCAGCCGGTTAAAAAATGATAACCAGTGGTTTTTGTAAGTGCTTTTCCCAGTATCTTTTTACTTACAAAACCATTAAAACCAGGTGTGCCAGTAATACCTCCCATACCTATTATAAATAAAATCATAGTAACAGGAAATTTATTGTACAACTTATTTAAGCGGAAGATATCCAGTTCATGTGTTTTATGATATATATAACCAACTATCATAAATAGAGCACTTTTATAAAGAGCATGACTCATAATATGATAAAATGACCCTTCAATGGCTCCTGACTCTTTTAAAGGCAAAAATGCCGCCACACCCAGTCCAACCAGTATATAACCAACCTGACTTATACTGCTATAGGCAAGAATTCTTTTCATGTTTTTTTGAAATATCGCCAGAAAGGCACCAATGAACATGGTTATTGGACCGAGAATCAACAAAAGTGTCCCACCAGCTGTGGTGAATCCCCAAAAAACATTTGATATGCCAATTTCGGGGGTATATATTAAATGAATTGTTCTTATTAGGCCATAGACCCCAAGCTTTATCATAATACCGGATAATAAAGCACTGGCAGGTGTCGGTGCTACTGGATGAGCCTCAGGTAGCCAGATATGAAGTGGCACCATACCCGCTTTAACCCCAAAACCAATAATTAAAAATAGCCCACCAATATATACTTCAATCCCCAACTCACTGAAAGCTGATGCTAAAGGAATAAAAGACAGGGTACCGGTTTGATGTAACACCATAAATATTCCCATCAAAAGAAATAATCCACCTACAATAGCCATAAAAAGATATTTTTTGCCAGCTCTTAGAGCTGTCTCATCTTCACGGTGGACTATCAATACATAAGAACTGATACTCATAATTTCAAAAAAGATAAATAGGCTAAACAGGTCACCTGTCAATACTGTTCCAATAGAACCTCCAAAAGTCATCAACATAAAGAGGTAATAGCGATCCTTCTGATCTTTTTCCTCCATATAACCAAACGAATATACCATAGCTAAGAACCAAAGCAGAGAAAGCAAAAGGGCAAATAAAAAACCCATTTCATCCAGATAAAATGTTAAACCATAGTCTATAATCCCTTTTATTTCAAAAAAGGGCTTTCCAGATTCTAGGATAGGATATAAACTCATTATCAATACAAATGATATTCCAGGAATTAGGGCAGCTGTATATTTTTTTAATTTAGAATTAATTATACCAGCTAAATGATACAGCGGGCCCCCCAGAAAGGGGAAGATCACAATAAATGGGAGCCAGAATGTATTTATAAGCTGTGCTTCTTCCATAAATCCTTTCCTCCTTTAGGGCATCAAAAGTTCTGCAGCCTCCTGAGCAAGAGTCAGGGGATAATTGTAGGGTAATAGTCCAAAAACAATAGTCCCCGCTGCCAGTATAACTATTGGATAAAGCATTTTTTTCGACAATTCAGGGCCATCACTTGCTTCAGTACCTGTATTTCCAAAAAACGCTGAATTTATTATTGGAAAATAATATATTGCATTCATTAAACTACTCAAAAGCAGCAAACCCACATAAAGAGGATAACCTGCCTGCAGGGCACCTATAGAAAGCTCCCACTTGCTAATAAAGCCATTTAAAGGAGGTATCCCTATCATGGCCAGGGCAGCAAGACTGAATGATACCATAGTAAATGGCATTTCACGACCAATACCTGACAGTTCTCTTACGTCTTTTTTGCCTGTTTTGTATATTATTGCCCCTGCGGCCAGGAATAAACAGGATTTCATAATAGCATGAGCTGTAATATGAAATATATTCCCGACAAGACCAACTACATTCAAAAATGACATACCAAGTAGTATATAACCCATCTGACTTATACTGGAATATGCCAGCCGCTTTTTTAAGTCATATTCAAAGATAGCCCCGGCAGAACCAAGAAATATAGTAATTCCTGCAATCACCAGCAAAATTTTATTCCATCCTAGATCTCTAATTAAATCAATATCGTATATATTATACATTATTCTTAATATCCCGTATGCTCCAGTTTTAATCATAATACCCGATAATATAGCACTGGCAGGTGAAGGGGCAATTGGGTGAGCAATTGGCAGCCATACATGAAAGGGAAATATACCGGCCTTTATTCCAAAACTAAAAACAAACACAAAAAAGGCTATAGCCATTGACAGAGAATATTCTTCTATTACACCACCTGTAGCAAAATTTATTGTTCCTGCTTCCATGTATATAATTACAGTACTGACCAAAAGACCAAGCCCACCGATCAGACTCAAGAAAATATACCTATTACCAGCTCTAATAGAATCTTCGCTTTCTTCATGTACAACAAGTACATAGGAGACAATGGTCAATAACTCGAAAAACAAAAACATTGTCAGTAAATCTCCAGCAAAGAAAAATCCCAGACATCCACTTAAATTCAATAATACAAAATTGTAAAAACGTCTTCTAAAATGATCACCCGCCATATAATCTAGGGAATAAACCACTACAAGCAACCAGATAACTGAAACAAGCAATCCAAGATATAAAGCCAGAATATCCAATTTAAATGAAAGTCCAATAAGAAGTAGAGATGGAAGGTCAATACTAACTGCTTCACCCTGATTAATAAACATTATATAAAAATAAACTACACTGATAAGAGTTAAAATCGTAAAAGTAATTAAAATTAAATCCTCTCGTTTTTTATCCTGATTTTGAAAGTAAAGCATAACACCGCCAACAATAGGGGTTATAATAGGTACAAGAATAAGTACAGGATAATCTACAAATGACATTTATTTTCACCTTCTGTTTTGAAGAATTTTTTGTAGTTTTAATTAATTATTGATTAAAAGTTCATTAAAGATTCAGCAGCAGGTTCAATAATGCTCAATGGAATTTGCGGCATAATACCAAATAATATAATCGCTGCTGTAAATGCCACAACAGGAAACAATATTGACCCCGGCAGTCGGCCAAATTCCCAATTATAACTTTTATCTTCTCCTTTAAAAAATGATCTAATTATAATTGGAAGATAATAGATACCGTTCATCAGACTACTTAAAATTATAACAAATAAATATATCGGCCTGCCGGCATCCAGAGTACTCATAGCTAAGATCCATTTACTAATAAATCCGTTCAAAGGTGGGATCCCCACCATGGAAAGGGCAGCAAACGAAAATGAAAGCATCACTATGGGATATTTGCGACCTATCCCGTCAAATTTTCGCACTTTATTCTCCTGTCCATATATTATTATAATCCCGGAAGTGAGAAAAAGCAAACTTTTTACCAGAGCATGATTAAATATGTGAAGCAGGCCTCCAGTTAATCCACTTTCAGTAACTAGAGCAATACCCAGAAAAATATAACCAACCTGAGCAATACTGGAATAGGCCAGCAATCTCTTTACTGATTTTTGCCCTATTGCAAATATAGAGCCAATTACAATAGCAAGGGCAGACAAAATTAAAATAACCTCCCAGAGCATATTGCCATGTAAAAGATTAACTGTATAAACTCTATATAATATTTTTATGGCATTAATTATATAAACCTTACCTACAACTCCAGCCATTACCAGTGTTGAAGTCATTGGTGCTTTTGAATAAGCATCTGGGAGCCAGATATGTAAGGGGAAAAGGGCTGATTTTAAGGCAAGTCCAAAAAACATGATCACCATGGATAATCCCACAGTTTGCGGATAAGATTCGATGGCTGCCGGTAAAATCTCCCTGACTTCATTCATATTAAGGTGTCCTGTCACCATATATAATATCCCAATTGAAAGTAAAAATAGTGAAGAACCGATAGCTGTTAAAAATAAATATTTCACACTGGCATCAATACATTCCCTGTCATCCTTCACTGAAATGATAGCTACTGAAGTTAATGCACTAATTTCCATAAAAACAAAGAGGTTAAAAAAGTCATTAGTAGCAATCATTCCAACTAAGGAGGATAACAAAAGAAACAATAAGGTATAATACAATCCAATAACCTTATTTTTAACTTCAGCTTTGAGTAAAGACTTTGAATAAATTAATATAAGAAATATCATTGACAAAAAGAGTGTAAGTAAAAAGGCTTCCAGTTCTGTAACATAAAACTCTATACCCCATATTCTATTTTCCCATCCGCCAAAATGGTAACTAAAAGGACCTTTAGTCTTTACATAATATAAAGTAATAACTGCAAGAACAAGATTTAATCCAGCAACATATCTCGCAATACGGGGTATAATGCATCTTTTGAGTTGATTAAGTATGGGAAATAAAAAGGACATTCCCAAAAAAAGAAGCGGAATTAATATTGTAAAATGGGGGACAAAACTCATTGATTTTCACCTCTGTCTTCATCCATCTCCAGATCTTTTATCTCTTCATTATTATCTAATTGCTGTACACTGTCAATTACCTCAAAATCACTATTATTATCTCTGTAATTTGAATTAACATAATGTTCGTCAAATCTTATCTCAGTGTGTGGTTTTATAGCAAATATTTCTTCTACATTGATTGTCCCATAATGATAATAAACCCTTATAATCAAGGCCAGAGCAAAAGCAGTCATACTAACAGAAACAACAATACCTGTCAGCATTAACCCAGACGGCAGAGGGTTAACATGTGTGACAGCATTCTCACCCTGCTGAACAATAGGAGAACCTCCCTTTTCAAAATAACCCACTG
>CAZSTU010000169.1:0-6403 GCA_964609745.1 uncultured Halanaerobiaceae bacterium | reverse complement strand
TAATTTAACATATTGATTATCTTCATGCTGTGAAATAGGAACATATTTGTGTTAAAATTCATTAAGGCCCGGGGTTCCCGGGCCTTACATATTTTAACTATGCTAATTTGATGTGTTAAAATCATCTTATATCGTAAATTTAAACTATATTTAAGAATTCCTTAACAAGTTTTGGGTCAAATTGTTTACCTGCTTCAGTTTTTAATTCTTTAAGTGCTTTTTCTTTACTTATGGCTTCCTTATAAGGCCTGCCATTTGTCATCACATCATAGGCATCAACTATAGCAATAATCCGGGCCAGAAGGGGTATCTCCTCCCCAGACATTCCTCGGGGATATCCCTCTCCATCCCATCTCTCATGATGGGTTAGTATTTCCTCTGAAATATGGGCAAACTCTGAAGTTGAAGAAGCTATTCTATATCCGGTCTCAGGATGTTCTTTAATGATCTCCCATTCTTCTTCTGTCAGTTTCTCAGGTTTAGTCAATATTTCTTCCGGAATCACAGTCTTACCAATATCATGTAATTTAGCAAGAAGTGAAAGCCTGCTTAATTGTGACTGCAAAAGTCCCAATCTTTCCCCAAGTAATATAGCGAGTTTTTCCATGCGTCGGGCATGTGCTTCGGTTTCATCACTTTTTTCTCCAAGTGTATTTAACAATGTTTTTACAATATTACTTTTTACACTGTGACTGTTTGTCATCTTGTCATCATACATATTATTTTCTGCCTTTTGCAGTACCTTATAAATATCTTCTGAAGCTTTCTCTTTAGTGCCCGTACCTGCTGCTATTGATATCGGTATATCACCTTCAACCTTCCTGGCTTTTTTCTTGATCCTTTTACTTATTTTCTGGGCATTTTTTTGAGTAGTTTCAGGTAAAACAATTATAAATTCATCCCCACCCCAGCGGCCTACTATTTCTTCCTCCCGGCATGAATCCTCCAGAATTTGGGCAGTTTTCTGTAATAATTTATCACCTTTTTTGTGGCCATAACTATCATTAATTAACTTCAGGCCATTGAGGTCAACCATGATCAAACTTAAAGGCATCTGTCTTGGTACATCCAGTCTTTCAATTTCTTCCTCCAGATAGGTGCGATTATATAAGTCAGTAAGACTGTCATGATAACTAATATATATAATCTGATCTTCCTGTTCTCTCTGTTCGGTAACATCTATTCCTGTCCCCACCACATATTTTACCTCATCATTTTTATCTAATATGGCCGAATTTGACCAGGATATTAATCGTTTTTTCCCGTTCTTTGTTATCCAGTAATTTTCATTTTCATTGGGAAAATTTTCTGAAGCTAGATCTGAAAAAACATTTTTTACCTGTTCGAGTTCATTTTCAATAATAAAAATATCCCACACCTTTTTCCCTCTAACTTCTTTTTCACTGTAACCTGTTACTTTCTCGGCAGCATTATTAAAGCGAACTATCTCACCTCTAGTGTTTATCACCACAACCAAAGATTTTAGGGTATTTAAAATCGTATTATTAAAATCTCTTTGTGCTCTTAATTCATTATTTTTTGTTTTTAAATTTTGTTCTGCCTTGATACGCCGGGTAGTATCCCGGGCGGCAGCATAAATATATTCCCCACGGAGATATGATCTCCACTCAATATAATGGGAGTTATTATTTTTATCCTGAAAGCGATTTACAAAATTTAAAACTTTTTTCTGATCAGCCAAATCATTCATGGCCTCTTTTGTTTTATCCAGATCATCCGGATGAACAAAATCTAATATTTTACTATTCTCCAGTTTTTCTGCTTTATATCCCAGTTTTTTCTCCCATGCTTTATTAACTTTAATAAAATTACCTTCAATGTCTGCTATACATAATAGATCAGGAGTTAAGTCAAAAAAAGTTTCCAGTTCTTCTTTGGTGTCTTTTAACTTTTTACGCAGCTCATACTCTTCACTTACATCAGAAAAAACCAGTACCACTCCCTTGATATTATCATTAAAATCTCTTATTGGGGCAGCACTATCAGATATCTGCCTTTCTGTTCCATCCCGGGCAATTAAAGTAGTATCATTGGCCATACCTACTATTTTGCCATTTTCCAGTACTTTACTTACTGGATTTTTTACAGGTTCACCAGTTTTAGCACTTTTTATTTTAAATATGTCTCTTAACTGCCTGCCTTTTGCTTTAGTAAATTCCCAACCTGTTAATTTTTCTGCAACAGGATTCATTCGGGTAATTTTACCTTCCAGATCAGTGGCAATAACCCCATCACCTATTGACTGCAGGGTTGTAGCCAGTTTCTGACGACTGTCTTCCATTTCTGACAGATCATTTATATAATTTTTCAATCCATCAATGATATTCTGTAGTGATTGCTCAGAAGAGTTGGCCAATAAAAACACCTCCAAAATACTTTTTAAATTTTAATAATATTTGTTATTATTATAATAACATAATTTTGATAAAATTACTAGGTATTTATTTTACATTTTACAACAAATTTTCTGCTTGACACAGGTTGATTTATCAAGTATTATAATAAAAATCAAACAAAAAGGAGGGTAAACTTTGTTAACAGGAGATAGGATTCAATTGAGAGAATATAAGGAAGATTACATAACTAAGGCCAAAGATTACATTAATGATCCCGAAGTATGTCTTAATATAAACCCCCAAACTCCCTTTCCAATAACTCTCAAAGATGAAGAGGAATGGTTTGAAAATCAGAGGAAGGATGATAACCAGCGTAATTTCGCGATTATTACTAAGGATGATAAAGAATACATAGGGGGATGTGGAATTAATGATATTGACTGGAAAAACTCAGTGGTAAAAGTCGGAATATTTATTGGAAAAAAAGAATATCGTGGTAAGGGATATGGCACTGAAGCCATGAAGATTTTACTTGAATTTATTTTTAATCAAATGAACATCAACAAGGTCATGCTTGAAGTTTTTTCTTTTAACAAAAGAGCTATCAAATCATACAAAAAGAATGGTTTTGTAGAAGAAGGGCGGCTTAGAGAAAACATATACCGTAATGGAAAATATCATGATGAAATTCTTATGGGCCTTCTCCGTCGGGAATATGAAGATTTAGATAAATAATACTTTTTTACAATTTTAATTCTTCTATTATTTTATCCGGATCACCTGTAGGGAGACCACACCTGTAGTCGCGACAGATATAGGCCTGTGCGTTTCCCTGCTCAATATTATCTCTTTTAATTAATACATCAGGTAAATAGTTTTCTCTTACAAAAGAAATTATTTTTTGGTGAAAAGAGTTAGACCTGCCCTCTAGAGTCACTACTTTAAAAGAATTTTTTAAATAATCCAGGTCTATAAGCAAGTTAAGCTTTGCAGCTGGATTAGCTGATAATTCATCATTGGCGTATTGAACAATATCTTTCGCCATCTTCTCATACTTTAAGTTTTCTGTAAGATGTGCCAGTCTAAGTAAATTAAAGGCAGCAACTGAGTTTCCGGATGGTATAACACTATCATTAAATTTCTTTTCAGGCAGAAGTATATCAAAATTTTCAATAGGTGAAAAATAAAATCCTCCTTTAGCTTCATCCCAGAATAATTCTGTCATAAGGGACACAATCTTTTTAGCTTTATCCAGAAAGATAGAATTTAAGGTAGCCTGATGAAGTTCAATAAGGGCGTGCAGCAAAAAACTATAATCATCAAGATTATCTTTTCTCAGATATTGTCCCTCACAATAACTGTGAAATAAACGACCTTTTGCATTTCTATTATCCCAGATAAACTCGACAATGTTTTCTGCCATTTCTATAAATTCTTTTTCATTAAATATTTTACCAGCCCCGGCCAGGGCTGCAGATGTTAAGCTGTTCCAGTCCACAAGAATTTTATCATCTTTATTTGGTCGAGTTCTTTTTTGTCTAATCTGCAGTAATTTTCGTTTCAATTTATCTGCTTTTTTTATATCATTAACTTCTGAAAATCTTAAAGTACTATTAGGCTTATTTATTTGGTAAAGAGATATTGTTTTTTTATAATTTTTTTTACTCAATTTTTGCTTTAACTCGTCCCTGGACCAAAGATAATACTTTCCTTCTTCCCCTTCACTATCAGCGTCTTCGGCTGTATAAAAACACCCTTCTTTAGAAACTAAAACACTTTTTAAATAAGAGATTATTTCTTTTGCAGTCCTCATATATATTTCTTTTCCTGTTATTTGATAGGTTATACTATATACTTCAAGCAATAAAGCCTGATCATAGAGCATTTTTTCAAAATGTGGTGTTTCCCAGTTTCTATCAACAGCATAACGATGAAAACCATATTCCAGCTGGTCATAGATACCTCCGAGTCTCATAGCTATCAGAGAATTTTCAACCATATCCAGTGCAGAGGGCTCACTATATTTATACCAGTAAAAGAGTAAAAACTTTAAATAACCGGGCATAGGAAATTTTGGGGAACTTCCAAAACCACCCATTTTTTCATCATAACTCTGTTTTAATATACTGAAAGCATTATCCAGTAGATTATCTCCCGTAAATTCAGAGGTGCTTTTCGCCTTTTTGTCAGATAATGAATTCATAATTTTTTCTGCAACTTCAAATATTTTTTCCCTGTCATTTTGCCATAACCCAACTATTTCTGGAATTAAATCAATTAGTCCTTTACGCCCATATTTTGATTCTGCTGGTAGATAAGTAGCAGCAAAAAAGGGTTTCTTATCATGTTTTAAAAAAATAGTCAAAGGCCATCCACCACTACCCGTCATCTGCTGACAGACCTTCATATAAAAAGAATCTATATCAGGCCTTTCTTCCCTGTCAACTTTAACCGGTATAAAATTTTTGTTAATTAAACAGGCAATTTTTTCATTATCAAAAGACTCTTCTTCCATGACATGGCACCAGTGACAGGTAGAATAACCTATGGATAGAAAAATTGGAATATCTCTTTTTTTAGCTTCCTCAAATGCTTCTTTACCCCAGGGAAACCAATCAACCGGATTATGAGCATGTTGCTTTAAATACGGACTTGTCTCATTTACAAGACGATTTACCATCAGTTTCCTCCTTTCCTTATAATCCTGTCTATATTTTGCTGTAATAGACAAATTTTATACATCAGCACTGCTGCGAAAAGCATATATTTTCTCCTATTTTTGTCCGATACACTTTATAACCACCAGATTATGTTATCTTTTACCTTATCATTAGTCATTGCCTGCCAAACCAAACTATAAATTTTAAGTTGATTTTTATAGCTTTCCTTTAATTTTTTTCTATCATCTTTGTCCTTTACTCTGGAAGTTTTATAATCAACTACCACCCACTCATTATTTTCTTCAAATACAAGATCAATTCTTCCCGTAAGGTAAATTGGAAGTTTTTTTTCTCTTGAAAAACCTGTAATCTCTTTAATTTCTTTATATTGTTTATCATCTAAATTAACCATATAGGTAAAGGGAACCTCTGTTAATACTTTTGCTGATTTATTTATCCTATTACAGAGATTTGAATTAATTAGCTTTTCTCCCATCTTTTTTACTTCCTCAATATCACTATCACTTAATTTTTCACTCAATGCAATTTCTTTAACAAAATCATTTAATTGATCTTTGTTCATTCTATATTCTACCACCCCCCGGGCCATACTATGAGCCACACGCCCTCTAGCCTGAGGACTTTCCCCAACATCAATTCTCTGCACATCAACACTGTCCACTGTCTCCACCGCAGAATAAATTCCATAAGTGTTCTGGTTTAAACTTCCAGGCCAGGGCTCAAAGTCATTTAGTTTCTTTATAAACTTTTCTGAGGATAATTTTTCTTCATTTACTTTTTTATCATTCTTATCTTTAACATCTTCAATCTTAAATTCTTCAATATCTTCCAATTTTACCAGCAGTGGTTTCCAGGCATTTTTTCTGTTTTTACCATAACTACTTATTACCAGCATATTTTCCGCCCTTGTGGCAGCTACATAAAGAAGCCTTATCTCTTCAGCCTCACTATATTTTTCTTCTTCTTTTTTATATTTTTCCCAGTCAGGAGGTAGGGTGAGGGTTTCACTCCAATAACTACCTATATTTTTTTTCAGTTTGAAATATCCCCTGGGTAAATTACCTGTGCGGGTGATATGATGGTCAGGAGTATGGCTTGTATTTTTTTTGGGATGAGCCAGAAAAACCACCGGGGCCTGAAGCCCCTTAGCCCTGTGCAAATTCATTACTCTCACCGCATTGGGTTTGTGATAAAGGTTTAATTCTTCTTCTACTCCTCTATCAAGCAATCTGGAAAACTCATTCACCATATCACTAAATTTTATTCCTTGTTCTGCTTCTTTGCTTTTAATCATTTCCAGTAAAAAGAATATATTACTGCAAATATTTTCTCCCATAACTTTCTCGGCACTATAGGGAATAAGAC
>CAZSTU010000168.1:0-6410 GCA_964609745.1 uncultured Halanaerobiaceae bacterium | reverse complement strand
AAAAAAAGAAGGTGGCAGTTATCTGCCGGAAGATATGATTGAAAAACCTTCCCTTAAGGAGGCGCCTTCTAACATTGCTATACTGGGTAGATATGTAATTACTCCTGATATATCCCCCTTGCTAGAGGAGACTGAACCGGGCAAGGGAGAAGAAATACAGTTAACAGATGCCCTGCAGAAACTGGCAGACAAAAAAAGTGTTTATGCCTATAATTTTTCTGGTGACAGACATGATGTTGGCAATAAACTTGGTTATCTTAAAGCAAATGTTACCTTTGCTCTGCAGAGAGAAGAATTTAGTGATGAATTTAAAAACTATCTTAAAAAAGCATTGAATTAGACAAACTTATTAGGAGGGAGAAAATGAGGAAAGTAATAAGTTTAGCTGTGATAATGATATTGGTTTTTGGTTTTAGTATAGCGGTAAATGCTCAGGGATATACTGCAAAATCACTGGGTATGGGTAATGCATTTACTGCTGTGGCCGATGATGTCAGTGCTGTATTTTACAATCCTGCCGGTCTGACACAGAGTGGTTTTGTGGGCTTACAGGGTAGTGCAGGTGTGACTGCTCCCGGTATGGGAAAATTTCAGGATGTGTTTAAACTTGCGGAAGATATAGAAAAATTTGAAGGTAATCAGGATGATTTCTACAAACTTATGGGCAGCATTCCCGAAAACTTAGGTGCAAGTGCTATGGGTTTTGGCGGTGCTAACTTTAAAGCAATAGGACTTAGCGGAAATGTAAATACTGATTTTAGAAGCTGGAAAGAAGACAATGAGACAGGTGTAGAAAATGAAATGTTGATGGAAGGTGGTCTTACCATAG
This sequence comes from uncultured Halanaerobiaceae bacterium, assembly GCA_964609745.1. Lineage (GTDB taxonomy): Bacteria > Bacillota > Halanaerobiia > Halanaerobiales > DATFIM01 > CAZSTU01. The sequence goes on along the minus strand of CAZSTU010000168.1, from coordinate 5,581 downwards.
GCCAGGAGTTAATTTCACCTCCCATGGGTGCGGGTACTATCTCTTATGGAGCCAACCTGAGAATGGGCCAGATGCAAAAAAATGAATATGTAATAGAGGAAGAAAATAATAATATATTTAAGAATGTTGTGTCTGCCAGTGACAGAGGTTATGGAGTTGATGCCGGAGTACTGGCAAAATTAACTGATATAGTTACAGTTGGGGCTCAGGTGAGAAATATTGTTGCCACTGAGTATACTCCAGAAGGCACAGAAGAGAGATATGAATATGATATTGAGGATGAAAACTGGGGAGATCCCACTGAAGAAGACTATACTGCAGACTCTTATCAACCTATGAGAAATTTAAGAGCCGGAGCAGCTGTTCAGATCCCTATTATTGGTACTACAATTGCTGCTGACCTGGATAATTTACCTCCGCTAACTGCTGGTGATAAAGAGATGGCTTACCATCTGGGAGTAGAGCAGAACTTATTCTTTAATGCTCTTTCTTTGAGAGGGGGAGCATATGGTGATTTTGCTGATCTTGAAGAGGGTGAAAACAGAACATATACGGCCGGTATTGGTTTTAATCTGGTGAAATTTCATGTGGATGCTGCAGTGGCCAGTCAGGATATGTTTGAAGATGACATAACTGCAGTTTTATCCGGAAGATTTAAGTTTTAAAGTAATTATATAGTCTAGAATATTTAAGCTCGGTATTCCCCCGCTGGAATACTGGGCTTTATTTATATTAGTTTAAAAATACAGGGTGATGAATTTGAAACTAAGGAAATATATTATATTTATAATTATGTTTTTTTTATTGTTTGTGGGAAATCAAAGTATAACTTTTGCCAAAGATATAAGTTACAGGGGAGAATTGAATGATATAGCTTATGATTATTACAGTAATGGTGATCTAAGGGAGGCTGAAAGGCGGCTTAAAGAAAAAGAGAGTGCTCATTCAGCTGATGATGAATACAAAACAAATATATTTAAAGCTGAAAAAGAGTTACTGCTGGGGGAAATACATGAAGCTGCAGGAGAAAAAGAAGCTTATGACCATTTTACAAAAGCCCGGCAATTTTCTGAGAAAGCTTTAAAAGACAAAGAAACTGCCCTGGCTCAAAGACTCTATGGCGAAGCAACCAGCAGGCTTTTTGCCTTCAAGGGAAATTTATACAGAGTACGCCATTCAAAGCGTGTTAGTCGGCTGCTCGAAAAATCCTTACAGGAAAAACCGAAAAATGAAATGACACTTTTGGTACAGGCATTTTATTATATTAATGCTCCCGGTCTGGCTGATGGAGATGATGAAAAGGGACTGGCTATATTTGATGAAATTATAAAAAAAGAACACCCGGTATATAATTATTTAATTTATAATTTTTTGGCTGATTATGAAAAAGATAAAGAAAACAAGGATAAGATGAACAGTTATCTAAAAAAGGCGGATAAGATCTTCCCGGATAGTCCATTAACAGGGGAGATATTTTAGATGATTAGGGGAGGTGCCCTATAATGGAGGATATAAAATTAAGTCAGGAATTAGCTCAAAGAATTGTTGATAGAACAAGGAAAGTTATTGATTATAATATTAATATCCGGGATAAAGAGGGAAGAATTATTGCCAGTGGTATGAAAGAAAGAATTAATACAGTCAGTGATCTGGCCAGAAAGGGTATAGAAGAAAATGAAGTTCTAAAAGTAGCCCCAGAAAAAGCAAAGGGAGATAGGGGTATGGAGGCCGGGGTGCAGATTCCCATAAATTTTAATGGAAAAATACTTGGTGCAGTTGATATAACAGGGAGACCTGAGGAAGTAGAAGTATATGTTGGTCTGGTGAAAATGACTGTAGAGTTAATGTTACAGCAGGCATTTTATCTAAAACAATTACACTTAGAACAGAGGGCAGAAGAACAATTCATAATCAGAATTTTACAGGGAGATATGGATATATCCCGTAAGTTAATAGAAAAAAGGGCTGAATTACTTGATTTTAAAATTAATGAGCAAAAACATCTTGTCTGGATCATAGAAGTAAATAATTTATGGGAGATATTGTTACAGAAAGTAGGACGGAGTGGGCAGATAGAATATCAAAGACATCAGGAGATTTTACGGGAAGAGATAAGAGAGTATTTCCGCCATCCCGGTAATCTTAAATTAATTCATCTGGAAGATGAAAAGTTTGTTTTGATTAACACAGCAGAGGATATTAAAGATGAAGATTATTATAATAAAGCAGAATTATTAATAGAGGGTCTGAATAATAAATACAGCTATCAATACCGGCTGGCTCTGGGGAGTTCGGGAGAAGGATTTAAGGGTATCAGAAGCTCCTTTTCTGAAGCAAAAACGGCCCTATCAGTGGGCAGGAGTTTTTATCCTGAAAGAAGTATCTATTATTATCGGGAACTTTTAATTGAAAAAACCGTAAAAGAGATGTCTCCTTCTTTTTGCAGAGAACTGGCTCAAATATTTCCCTTAAAGGATGAATTACAAAAAACTCTGGAAGAATATTTTGCCTCTGACCTTAATATTAGCCGCACTGCTAAAAGACTATCACTGCACCGCAATTCAGTTATGTATAGACTGCAAAAAATAAGTAAAGAAACGGGCTTTAATTATAATGACTGTGAGGATCTTTTTACCTTAAAACTAGCACTTTTAAGCTATAAATTACAGGGATAATTTTTAGTTATGCATGTGCATAAATTCACTACCTAAAAAGTATATTAATTTTGTGAATTTGCTAATTGATTTAGACAATTATTAATATTATACTTTATTTAAAGAATTAAAAGACTTATTGTTTAAATAACAGATTTATTATAAAAAAAGGTGGTTATTTCATGGGAAAAACAGAAGATATTTTAATTTTAACAAATAATGGTTTGCTTGCAGAGGGGGAGAGGGATAATATTTCTTACAAAGATTGTGAATTAAAAAACTTACTCTACTCTGCCCGTAATTATCTAAATAAAGGACACAATCTATTAACTGATCCCCAGCCTCCAAATTTCAATCTTTTTTACTCACCGGTGAGATCACTGATCTTTACTGAGGATAAAAAAAATATTTCAGCTGTAAATCTGGGGCTGATGGAAGAAAAGATTTCAAATTATCTGGCCAGATTAGAAGAAATTAAACTGGATTATAATCGGGTTCTTGAATACGAAAGGGTAGATAAATGGCTTTTAGAAAGTGCAATTGCAGAGATAAGAAAAGGAGGGAATAAAAATGAGCTTAAAATTGGCCAGTATTAACCTGGAAGATATTCAATTTGGAGAAAAAACTAAAATCGAAGGTAAAACCCTTGTAGTTAATAAAGAAAAATTGCAGGCTTTACTAAAAGAGGATAAAAGAATAGAAAGTGTCGGACTTGAAATAACCCGTCCGGGGGATAAGACAAGGATTATCCCGGTCAAGGATGTAATTGAACCGCGCTATAAAGTTGACAGTGATGTACTTTTTCCCGGAAGCCTGGATGATATGCAAAAAGTTGGAGAGGGTACGACTAAGGTTTTGAAAAATACAGCAGTAGTCACTACCGGTAGTATTGTTGGTATTCAGGAAGGAATTATTGATATGTGGGGTGAGGGGGCTAAATATACTCCATTTTCTAAAACATACAACCTTGTTGTAGATTTAAAGGTTACAGCTAATATTGATGAACATGATCATGAAGAGGCAGTCCGTCTTGCCGGTCTTAGGGCAGCTTCCTTTTTAGGAAAAGCAGCGGCTGATGTAAAAGCTGATGAGATCAAGGAATATGATCTGGAATCAATTTCAGAAAATAATGATAAAAACCTTCCCAAAGTTAGTTATGTCAAAATGTTAATCGCCCAGGGATTGCTGCATGATACCTACATTTATGGGGTTGATTCCAAAGAGATCTTACCCACCCTGCTTCACCCCAATGAAATACTTGATGGGGCGATGGTCAGCGGTAATTGTGTCGCTGCCTGTGATAAAATTACCACCTACCAGCATCAGAACAATTCCATAATACTTGATCTTTATGAACACCACGGGAAAGATTTGCTGTTTCAGGGTGTGGTATTATCTCCAGAACTAACCACTCTTGCCGGAAAAAATAGAAACTGCAGTTATACTGCAGGTCTGGTAAAACAGCTTGGTTCTGATGGAGTGATTATATCTGAGGAGGGTTATGGTAATCCCGACTCTGATCTACTGCATATATGTAAATTGCTGGAAGATGAGGATATAAAGACAACACTTATAACTGATGAATGTGCTGGAAGGGATGGGTTTTCTCAGTCTCTGGCTGATTCCAGGCCTGAGGCAAAGGCTGTCGTCAGCACCGGTAATGTCAGTCATCCCGTAACTTTACCTCCCGCCGACAGAGTAATAGGCAAAAAAGAAGTTATTGCCCATCTGGCCGGAGGAACTGATGATAGTATTAAAGATGATGGGCGTATGGTCTGTGAACTTAATGCCATAATTGGTTCAACTTCTGAAATTGGTTATCATAATGTTACAGCCCGTCTGTATTAAGCTATTCAAAGGAGGGATAAAATGAAAAAGATACTGTATTATATAAATCAATTTTTTGGCAGTATTGGAGGAGAGGAAGCAGCTGATATTAGTTTTAAGGTTAAAGAAGATGTGCTTGGTCCTGCTCAGGGATTTAATAACCATATAGAAGAAGGAAAAGTTGAAGTTACAGTAATTTGTGGTGATAATTATTTTAATGAAAATACAGAAAAAGCAAAGGATAAAATAAAAGAAATAATCAACAACTATAATCCGGATCTGATTGCAGCTGGTCCTGCCTTTAATGCGGGTAGATATGGCATGGCCTGTGCAGGTGTTATGCAGGTTGCCGATGAGATGGATATTCCGGCAGTAACCGGGATGTATACTGAAAATCCGGGTGTAGATGCCTGCAAAAGAGAAGCATATATTATTGAGACAGCTGATTCTGCTGCAGGTATGAGAAAGGCTTTACCCAGTATGGCTGCTCTGGCTGATAAGTTATTAAAAGGCAGGGAAATAGCTTCACCGGTAGAGGATAACTATATTCCCCGGGGAAAAAGAAAAACATTGTTTGCTGATAAAAGGGGTTCAAAAAGGGCAGTAGAGATTTTGCTTAAAAGGTTAAATGGGGAAAAATATGAAACCGAGCTGCCTATGCCAGATTTTGATCGGGTTGAGCCTGCTCCCGCTGTTGATGATTTAACTGAGGCAAAAGTAGCTCTTGTTAGTAGTGGTGGTGTTGTTCCTGCAGGCAATCCCGACCGTATAGAATCAGCCAGTGCTACAAAATATGGCAAATATGTCATAAAGGGTATGGACCGTCTTAAAGACGATGAATATGTTTCCATACACGGAGGATATGACCCTGTTTATGCCAATGATGATCCCAATAGGGTGGTTCCACTCGATGTCTTGCGCAGGATGGAAAATGAAGGTGAAATTGGGAAACTGGCAGATGAATATTACGTTACAACCGGTACGGGAACTTCAGTGGAAAATGCAGAGAAGATTGGTAGAGGGATAGCAAATGATCTATTGGAAAGTAATGTTCAGGCAGTAGTACTGACCTCTACCTGAGGAACATGTACGCGTTGCGG
>CAZSTU010000167.1:0-6423 GCA_964609745.1 uncultured Halanaerobiaceae bacterium | reverse complement strand
AATACTGCCATTCTTTTTCTTGACCATAATGGTACCTGTCCATCCAGGAACCACAGTGTTCCATAAAAATATCTACCATTTTCTGATCCCATTCATTCCATTTCGGAAATCTCTCTTTTTTAGAATTAGAATGAACCTTAGTCATCAACTCAGATTGATAACTGTAACTGGTCCTAAAACCACTGCTAAAACTTGAAATAAAATTTAACATTTTAGTAAAAACCTCTCTACTTCCAAATAAATCTTCATGACGTAAAATCATGAAATTATCCCTTCCACTCATTCTTTCGATAACAAAACTATTTACCTTATTATAATACCAGCAATAACGGGCAAACCTGGACATTTGATCCCAGCAACTACTATATTTATCTTCTGGAAAATCACTGGCTTTGATGCTCAGATTTAAAAACTCAGGATCCAGGAGACCATACAAAATATATTCATAGGTATTTAAAGCAGATTTTATCCAATCCCTTGGATCGCGAATAATATAAACAAAATTAGCCCTCGGCAATAAATCAGCGATTAAATCAAGAGTCCCAAAAAGATGTCCACTCGCCTCCAGATATATATCTTTATCTATAGAATTAATTAATCCTATCCTCATTTTAATTATATTTTTCTTGACCTGATCTTCCCTCATCCTGCCTGTACATCTTTCTGTGCTAAGCTTAAACATCGAATTAGATGGTAATAATTGACCAACTGTCATATGATATAACCCAAATCTTTTAATCTGTTTTAACCATTTTTGGGGCTTACTTAGCCAGGGGGTTCCAGGTTCATGAAAACCCCTGCATCCTGTTAACATCTTTTCCAGTCTATCTGCCAAAAATTGAGTTCCAGTTCGGCCAGTAGAACTTATAAAAATACAGTGTTTTTTGATAATATCACCGTTCCTTTCTTATATATTTTACCCAGTTTTGTTTAACGGTTTTTTAGATTGAAGAATAGTTTCCTGATAGACTTTTTCAACATTTAAACCAAACTTAAAGGAAGAAAACTCCTTTGAGTAGTGACGGGAATTTTCTCCCAGCCATTTTAATTCTAATGGTTTTAACAACAGGTTTTTAATAGTTGAGGAAAACTCCTGCTTATTTTTAAAGAAATATCCATTTTTACCATGTTGAATTACTCCCTTTAAATTAGTATCATAACGGGCTACTACAGGCAGACCAGAAGCCATAGCTTCAATAAATGTTAGTCCCTGGGTTTCAGTAACAGAAGCATTTACATAAATATCTCCCAATTGATAATAAATACCAATTTTTGACCAGGGTTGTTCCCCGGTAAAAATCACCCTATCTTCTAGCCCAAGTTTTAAAGCTCTTTTTTCTAACTTATCTCTTTCCGGGCCATCGCCCACAATTACTAACCTAACCTGAGGTAAATCGTCCTTCAAACTTTTCATACCGGAGATTAAGACATCCACACTCTTTTCCGGGGCAAGTCTTCCCACATATAAAAGCACTTTATTATTCTTATTTATACCCCAATTTTCACGTAATTTATCAACCTTTTTTGAAGAATATCTGTGGAAAAAATGCTCCAATTTAATTCCAGTTGGGATTATTTTGATTTCTTTATCAAGACCATATGCAAGCAGGGCATCTTTTGTTTTTTGACTGGGGACAATTAAAGAATCACAACTTTTACAATAAATTTTACTATACTTTTTAGCCATTTCTATAAAAACTTCTATTTTTTTGCCTGCTGTCAGATAATGAACATACTCTTCATACATTGTATGATAAGTATGAACTACAGGGATATTTAAAAAACGAGCCATAACCCTCCCCAAAATCCCTACTGAAAATTCTGTATGTGTATGAATTATGTCCAGATCCAATTTCCTTATTTCCTTTACTGTCTTGAATGAATAAATAAACCCAATTTTATGTTCAGGCAAAGAAGGAAAAGGAATTCCAGGGAGCTTAATAATATCAGCGCTATTTTTGGGATTTTGTGGTGAATTAATAGTAATAATAGTTACCTGATGTCCGCGTTTAATCAATTCTTTTCTCAGGGTCTCTACTGAAGATACAACACCATTAACATGAGGAAAATAAGTATCAGTAAATAAACCAATTTTCATTTAATCATCTCCCCTCTATAATGTTAACAAATGTGAAAGTTAATCACCCTAACATTAAACCAAGATAATAAGTTATAAATCTCCAGATCAATAAAGCTGTATAGATATAATTGTTCATAAAAAATATGCCGAAGGAAAAATAAAAGCTACTTTCCGCACCACCGGTGGCACCAGGTACAGGAACAAATGAAGTAAATAATTGAACAAAGGCAGCTGCTGCTATAATATTACTAATTATCACATTTGTAATACCAAAACTGAGGCAAATAAAATAAGGTATAAAATAAAAAGTTGTTAACCGAAATACACTAAAAATTATCGTTTTTATCATCAATTCTTTCCTTGATAAAATCAACTTGAGATTATTATGAAATTGTTGTAAATATCGTATTAGCCTTTTTTCTTCAGTAAATGGATTTTTAATAATGTCAATTTTAAATAAAAAATAAATAATATTGTGAACCATTAATTTCCCAACATGCTGATAATAAGAAAAAACTATTAATCCCAGTATTACCACTGCATCTACTGAAAATCCTAAAAATATTAAATACATTATATTATTTAATTCTGTAATAAAGAAGTCCAGTTTCCAAATAATAAGAAAAAGAGAATATAAGACCAATACACTTTGACTAACAATAAACTTCATCATTAATATAGAACCAGACTTACCTATTTCAATGTTATCTCTGGATAAAATATATAATTGTGCAGGTTGCCCACCTGAAGCAAAAGGAGTAACTCCATTAAAAAATTGTCCGATCAATGTAACTTTTATCGCAGAAAATAATCTATAATCTCCATTAGTCTGAACAACTATTTCCTTTAAGATAATGGACTCAAAAAACCAATATAATACAATAGCTAACAAACCCAGTCCCAACCACCAATAATTTAGCTGATATATGTGTTGATTTACATTTTGCCAGCACACATTTCTAAAAATAATATAAACTATAACAAAACCACTAATCACTACAAACATAATATTCCATTTATTATATTTCACATGTATCCCCTTTTACTGAATATAATATTTTGATTTATTCCTTACTTTAAATTATAAATAACTACTGTTACAGGAATATTACATCTCTTTTAATATATTGTTAAGTTTCAAAAAATTATTTAAATAAATTTAACATTATATTAATACTGTAGTAATATTTTAAATTTATAATATAAATAAAGATAAATAAGGGAGGAAATCAAATTGAATAACTTTAAATATAAAATTATCAATAATGATCAAAAACTATTTACTATGATAAATACAGGACTTAATTGTCCCATTTTAACCAAAATAATGAAAAAAATAACTCTACTGGGTGGTAAAGAATTTGCTTTTTTAATTCCCTTACTCTTTTTAATATCAGGACAACCATTTTCCCAAGTCGGACTGGAACTGTCCGTAGCTCTCTGCCTCGGACATCTGCTAGTACAATTATTAAAAAGAATTACTAGTAGACCCCGCCCCTTTGAAATTATTGATAATATAGAACAGGATATAATACTGTTTGAAGACTATTCTTTCCCTTCTGGACATACTACTGCTTTTTTTACCCTGGCCATTACTTTAACATATCATTATTTTTATTTGTTTCCTGTCCTGTTCATACTTGCTTTATTAGTCGGAATTTCAAGAATATATTTAGGGGTTCATTATCCTACTGATGTTATTAGTGGGGCCCTGCTAGGAACCATGTTTTCCTGGTTATCACATCTTTACTTTTTATAAATAAAATAGAACCTGGTTTTTAACTAAACCTCACTGTCAAACCTCATAAGCAGATCTTACACCCTTAATTGGCGCAAAGAAACATACAATTAAAAAACCCCCGCATTATAAGCGAAGGTTAAAAAACATCTATTAAGTTTATCATCTTATCAATATTCAAGTTCAAGTCCTACTCCCACTTCTTTTATATCTACAACTTCCGCCAGAGAAATTTTAGACTTCAAATCTGTACAGTGACAGGCATGGACTTCTTTAGGATTTAATTTTTTCATATATTCAACAGTTCCCTCTATTCTTTTTGAAACAGGGTTCTGAAGGTGAAATCCTCCAATCACATCCACAATCCTGTCTTCACTACATACCTTTTTAGCTTTTTCTATAATATTACATATTCCTGCATGAGAACATCCTGTAATAATAACTAAACCTTCTTCTTTTTTATAGGCCATAGCAGAATCTTCTCTTATATAATCATCTTCTTTTTTCCCATTTCTAATAACTTTTCCAATAGGATTAAGGGCCTCAAAACCATTATTACGCTCTATTTCTCCCAAAAACACTAAATTATCTGTTAACCAGACCGGATCTTTACTTAAATTTAAATCAAAATGGAGTGAAGCCCGTTCTTTTGAAATTACAGAACCAATTTGATCTATTTGTCCCATAGAACGAACAGCAAAAGTCTCGGGATGAGTTACCAGATCAGGCTTATTGAAATCTATACCTTCAATCACTGCTTCAGTATAATTTTTTATTAATGGAAAAAGCCCCCAGGTGTGGTCAAGATGACTGTGAGAAAAAACAAGATGATCGAGATGTAAAAGGTCAATTTTCATTTTTTTAGCATTCCGTAAAAATAAATCAGAATAACCAACATCAAATAAAATTCTTTGACCATCAGCCTCAATAAAATAAGATACACCTGGCTCACCTTCATAATATCTGTCTATAAGTGTATTATTATCAACTAATACTGTTAATTTCATTATTCACCCCCTAAATTATAATTTTAAAAGGACGGTAGTCTAAAATACCGCCCTCTTTTATTATTAAACTTATTCTTTTCTAAATTTCAATATCCTTCATATATCTTTCCCCGGGCCACTTACTTGTTAATTTTTTAATTTTTCTTCATCACCAAATTTAATGCCTGAGAAATAAACAACAACCCCTGAAGCAAACCACATCCCCCATCCGGATAAAAAACCTCAGCATACTTTGGAATTAATTAAAATATTTCCTCTAAAAAATTTATTTTTTAAACAACTAATCTAAGTCTAATTTTTCGCATATGTAACAAAGAAAGATACCTGAAACCATAGAAATAAAGAAGTTTCAAATTTAATTTTGTAATACAAACAATCAATAATTTTATATAAATATTTTTGAATATAAAAACTAGTAATAATAAAGAACAATACCCGCTGCTAATCCTGCCAGTAAGGCTGTCAATATTTCAACAAAAGTCATCTTTCTCAGAACAAAATTCTTGCTGTAGAGTTTCTCAATTAAATAAGTAACTGCTATTGACATGCCCACAATTATTGGTGAGGAAAAACCAGTAAATATTGATAATATAAATGCCAAGAGTCCTGCAGCTGCTGCCCAAACGGCAATGTTAGTTAAATATGAAATATGTTTATTCATAAATTATCACTCCCTCTTTGACTTAAAAATTATAAACATACCCTCATTAATCTTATTACAAAAAAATATTTGAAATTATAATTCCCTCTTCCTTTATAAGATATTTTAAGCCTTCCGCCACCGATAAATCACTGATTTCTTTTCGTCAATCTTCCAACTTTCTGTTACAACCTTTTCATAGTATGAAGATGCATTTACAAATTCGAAATTATTATCATCAATCCATTTAATAAATAAACCTCCATTTGTTACCTTATTTTCTTCATTAATTATAAATATTATATCACCTTTTCCGATCTTTTCAAGAGAGATTAATCTTACATTCCAGTTATGTAAATCTTCCATTGTTGCATCATCAACAATCTCATTATCTGTTCGGAAAATATTATCTTTTCCTATAGCTTTTTTATATAACCTGGTAATAAGGCCAGAACAATCAAATTTTTACCCCTCCCCCCCACTCATAAGGATTACCTTCTTTATTTAGTGCAATCTCCAGTGCATGTTTTGCCATTTTATCTGAAACTCAAATCTGATAGATGTTTTTAGAGCGGCCAGTTAATGGTAATAAAATAATAAACACAATTGTTACTACCATCTGCTTTTTTAATAACATTAAATCATCCTTTAAAAAATTATCTCTAAATTTATATGCCCATTAGCATAGTTTAAATTAACTATATTTATTTTATTGTATCAAATATATTAAAACCCCTATTCCAACAGAACTTAATTTATGTGTCATTAATTAAAAAAATATGTTAATATAACGAAAAAAGCTGGGTAAATTCCCAGCTTATAGTTAAATTGCAGTAAAATTGCAATAAATCACTATATTAAAATTTACATTTATATTATGTAAAATCTTATAATTACTATTAAATGGCGGAGAGGGAGGGATTCGAACCCTCGGTAGCCAACAAGGGCTACACATGAT
>CAZSTU010000166.1:0-6423 GCA_964609745.1 uncultured Halanaerobiaceae bacterium | reverse complement strand
CTGGAATTGATAAAAAAAGACAGACTTGGAGAATCAAGTGGTGGAAGGCCTCCTGTATTATTAAAATTAAATCCTGAAGCCGGTTATTTGATTGGAGTTAATCTGGGTCCGGGATTACTGGAAGTGGTTCTTTCCAATCTTGAAGGAAAAATATTAAATAAAAAGCAAAAAAGAGTAGAACCCATTGGTAAAAAAGAAGTAGTAGAAAAATTATTTTCTATGATAGATTATATATTTGAATTAAATAAAAATTATAGACAGAAATTAATGGGAATTGGACTGGCTTTGCACGGGATGGTAGATGTAGAAGAAGGAAAGTCTATATTTGCACCATATTATGATTGGCATAACCTTGAGATTAAAGAAATTTTTCAGGAGAAATATCAGGTACCAATTTTTGTTGATAATGATGTAAGGGCCATGGCTCTGGGGGAAAGATGGTTTGGCTCCTGTCGTGAAGTGGATAATTTTGTAACTATTAATATCGGAAATGGTATTGGTGGAGGTATAATGATAGATGGAGAACTATATCGAGGACGGGATTATAGTGCCGGTGAAATTGGACATATAGTTATTGATAATGATGGTCCTCGCTGTAGCTGTGGAAATTATGGCTGTCTTGAAAGTCTGGCATCTGATATGGCCAGTATTAAAAGAATGAAAGAATTAATCAAAACTCAAAGTGCTGATATAAGCATAGAAAATTTAGATATGGATAAAATCTGTGATCTGGCTGAAAAAGGCAATCAACTGGCCCGTCAGGTGGTAGATGAAAAAATAAAATATCTGGGGACAGGTATAGCCTATTTGCTTAATATATTAAATCCCTCCATGATTGTTCTTGTAGGTAAAATTACCAGAGCTGGAGAATTATTATTTAATAATTTAAGAGAAATAATTGAAGAAAAAGCTCTGAACACCCCTGCTGAAAATTTAAAAATTAAAAAAACTGATCTGGAAGACAATGCAGCAACTATTGGAGCAATTACACTTGTTTTAAAACAATTTTTTCAAAAGGGTGGTAATATATGAATAAAAATAAGCTGATAAAGGAAATAGAAAAACTACTGATATATGGCAGAAAACGTGATTTAATTGATAACTGGGATGAAATACCAGTTAGAAACGCATTGCTTGCCCTTTTTGAATTATCCCGTCCCTATAATGGCAGTATAAAAAAGGCTGAATTGGAAACTAATTTTCGTTCTCCACAACAGATTTTAGATAACATGATAGATTATGCACTGGATAAAGGACTTATCAAAAATGACTCCATAACTGCCCGTGACCTATTTGACACAAAAATTATGGGATGTTTAATGCCCCGCCAATCAGAGTTAATAGATAAGTTTTGGAGAATTGCAGGGGAAAAAGATATTGAACAGGCAACAAATTATTTTTATGAACTTGCCCAGTATTCCAATTATATTAGAACTGAAAGACTTAATGCCAATAAAAAGTGGACAGTAGATACCGAATATGGGACATTAAAAATAACAATTAATCTGGCCAAGCCTGAAAAAGATCCCGGACAAATTGAAAAATCCCTGACAGAAGAAAAAGATCAATATCCTTTATGTCAACTCTGCCTGGAAAATGTTGGGTATAAAGGTAGGCCTGATTATCCTGCCCGTCAAAACCTAAGAATTATTCCGGTGATATTGCAAAATGAGCAGTGGTTTTTTCAATACTCACCTTATGTTTATTTCAATGAACATTGTATTGTAATTAACAGAGAACATAGAAAAATGGAAATAAACAAAAACACTTTTTATAAGTTATTTGATTTTATAGATGAGTTTCCTCATTATTTTATAGGTTCAAATGCAGATCTGCCCCTGGTAGGAGGATCAATTCTGGAGCATGAACATTTTCAGGGTGGTAATTATACTTTTCCCATGGAAAAAGCAGAGATAGAGTCTGAACTATATTATCCTGATTTTCCCGATTTAAATTTGTATATACTTAAGTGGCCCTTATCCGTTATTCGTCTGAAAGGTAAAAATAAAGATAAAATTGTAGAAGCTGCTCAACATATATTTAGTACATGGAAAAATTATGATGATCATAAAAGACTGATTAAATCTCACAGTAAAAGTGGAGGGGAGTTTATACAACATAACACAGTAACTCCCATTGCTCGCAAGAAAGATAAGTATTATGAGTTGGATTTAGTTTTGCGTAATAATAGAAAAACTGAAGAATATCCCAATGGGATTTTCCATCCTCATCAGGAGTTACACCACATAAAAAAAGAAAATATAGGATTAATTGAAGTGATGGGTCTGGCTATATTGCCCGGGAGATTAAAAGAAGAAATGGATTATATTAAGGATATTTTAATTGGTGATATTGCTTTTAAAGAAATTAAAAATAATAACTCACTTTTAAAACATAAAAGATGGATAGAGGATTTACTTTCATCTTATGGAAGAAATAATACCTCGGAGGAAATCAATAAAATACTTAAAAAAGAAGTAGGAATTAAATTTAAAAAAGTACTTGAAGATGCAGGAGTATTTAGACAGAGTCAAGAGGGGAGAAAAGGATTTTATAAATTTTTAAATAGTACAGGAATAGAGGTGGGGTGATAATAATGATTGATGAAGTTATTGTCAGAGCACCGGGGAGGGTAAATTTAATTGGCGGTCATACTGATTATAATGATGGCTATGTATTGCCGGTAGCAATTGACCGGGAAATAAAGATGAAGGCAAAAAAGAGAAAGGATAAATGGGTAAAAGTATATTCCGAGGATTTTGCCGAAAAGGCAGAATTCAATCTGGATGATATTAGATATAATCATGATAAAAAATGGATCAATTACATACAGGGAGTGGCTTTTTACATAAAGGAAAGAGATTTGAATCTTGAAGGTGTAAATATTGAGATGAAGGGTAATGTCCCCATTGGAGCGGGTTTGAGTTCCTCAGCAGCCCTGGAAGTTGCAGCTGCCTGTGTTTTTAATAAAATAAATAAGTTAAACTTAAAACCAATAGAACTGGCCAAGATAAGTCAGAAAGCAGAAAATAATTTTGTAGGTGTTAAATGTGGGATTATGGATCAATTTGTATCAAGTCTGGGTCAGAAAAACAAAGCACTTTTTATTGACTGTCAGACAAATGAGTATCAACTAATTCCATTTAGATATCAAGATATAAAAATTGTGGTGATTGATAGTAGAGTCAAACACAATCTGGCTGATTCTGCCTATAATCGCAGACAGGAGGAATGTCAGAGTGGTGTAGATTTTTTTGCATCAAAACTAAACAGAAATATAAATTCTTTAAGAGATGTGACGGAAGAGGAATTTAAAAAATATAAAATTCAATTACCACAAAATATTAAAAAGAGATGTCAACATGTTATTGAGGAAAATAAAAGAGTGCTATCGGCAGTAGAAGCGCTTAAAAATAATGATATTAAAAAGCTGGGTAAACTAATCACGGCTTCTCATTATAGTCTGAAGGAAAATTATGAAGTCAGCAGTAAAGAACTGGATTTACTAGTAAATTTATCACTGGAAGCTAAGGGAGTACTTGGGGCAAGAATGACAGGAGCAGGTTTTGGAGGTTCTATTATCAGTTTAGTAGAAAATAAATATATAGATAGTTTTAAGGAGCATATCAAGGGAGATTACAAAAACGTAAATGGTTTTGCTCCTGATATTTATGTATGTAATATTGAAGATGGTTGCCGGGTAATAGAGGAGGATTAAGATATGGTGAAAGAGGCAAGCTTTAAGGGACTAAAAAGCCTGCAGCTAGAAAATGAAAATCTGAAAGTATTATTCTTGCCTGATTATGGCAGTAAAATGGTTTCACTTTATAATAAACAGACTGATCGGGAATTTTTATTTCAGCATCCAGAATCAAAATTAAAAAAACCGGAATATGGAGCAAATTATGCTGAATTTGATGCCAGTGGTTTTGATGAAATGTTTCCTACCATTGATTCTACCTTTTATCCTGATGGTCCCCTGGCAGGGACTTTCATACCCGATCATGGAGAAGTATGGACTTTAAAATGGTCATATGTCATTACAGGAGAAAAACAAATAAGGTTTTCAGTTCTGAGCCATAAACTACCGTGTAAATTAACAAAAAGTATTACTTTAAATAAAAAGGGATTAAAAATAAATTATAATGTGGTAAATAATTCTACTGATGATCTTAAATTTTTATGGGCAGCTCACCCCCTTTTAAACTGCAATCATAAGTATACAAAAATTTTATTACCACCGGAAGTTGACCGGGTAATAAATGTAGAAAGTGGTAATAAACATCTGGGTAAATGGGGTACAATTCATTCCTATCCACTAACCAATAGTTTAAAAACTGGAGAAAGCATTGATATAAGTAGAGTCTCCCCTCCTGAGAGCGGTACATGTGAGAAGTTTTATTTCCCAAATTCATTACAGGAGGGAAGAAGTGGTGTTCATTATGAAGATACAGATGAGAAAATAATATTTGAATTCCCGGTTGATAGGGTGCCATACCTTGGAGTCTGGAAAACCCAGGGGGGTTTTAGAGGTGATTATAATATTGCTCTGGAACCCTGTACTGCCATCTTTGATGATCTTTACCTTGCCTCAAAAATTGACAGGATATCGCAAATATCAGCTGGAGGTAACTATAACTGGTATTTAAAGATAAAGTTAATCTGGTAGAAATAGTATATTATGGTTACAGAGAAAGCATTGATGATCAGAGATCAAACTTATCAACAATTTCTGCCAGTCGTTGAGCCATATCAGCCAGATTTTCTGAGGCTTTTACAATTTCATCTGTGGAAGCTACCTGTTCTTCACTGGAGGCAGCTACTTCTTCGGCATTTCCTGAAGCCTGTTCACTTACAGCAGATATTTCTGCTATGGCAGAGCTGACCTGATTGCTATTTGCAGCCATCTGTTGTGCCTGCCCGGCTACTCTTTCAATTAGATCATTTAATGTGTCAACTGCCTTTTTTATTTCCTCAAAAGAAGACTCAGTGTTTTCTATGGCATTTACACTATTATTTACCACTATCTCGGTATTATCCATTGTTTCAATGGTAGTATCAACTTCATTTTGAATCTGAGAAATTAAATCTGCTATTTTTTCTGTGGACTTTGAGGATTCTTCCGCAAGTTCTCTTATTTCATCGGCAACTACACTAAAGCCCCGTCCGCTTTCACCGGCCCTGGCAGCTTCAATGGCGGCATTTAAGGCCAGGAGATTTGTCTGTTCGGAAATACCACTAATCAGTTCAATAATTTCCTCAATCTTTCGGGAAAAAGTGCCCAGCTGGTCAACTTTTTCTGCAACTTCACTGGAAAATTTTTCAACTTCTTTAATTTGTTCTATGGCTTCATCTACAGACTGACTGCCACTTTCAACACTATCTATAACATTATCTGACTGTTTGGCCATATTTTCTGCAGCCTGGCTGACGTTATCAACCTGTCTGGTCAGTTCTTTAACATTATCTTCGGTTTCATCAATTTGAGCTGACTGTTCTTCTGCACCTGAGGCCACTTCTTCAATAGCTGTTCCAACTTCTTCTGTAGATGCTGAAATCTCTTCACTACTGGCTGAGAGTTCCTGGCTGGAAGAGGCCAATTCATCAGATAATTTATTAATATCACCAAGTATTTCTTTAAAATTATTATGTAATTTATTAAGAGAATTGCTTAAATCTCCAATTTCATCATTTGTATCAACATTTAAACTGTTTTGTGTTAATTTACCATTTGCGATTTTTTCGGCAAAACTGGTTGCTTTCTTTAAAGGAGTTGTGATTTTATTTGTAACGATAACAACAGACAGAGTTATGAGGACTACTATAACAACTGAAGCGATAATAATACCCCGTCTAAATTCCGACATTTCCTCACTTACCTGAGTATTATCATAATATGCTGTTAAACTTCCTAACTCGGTACCATCTCCTGATACAATGTCCTCTTGAAGTTCATAAACTCCTTCCTTTTCAGATGGGTCATCAAGTTCAGCTATTTCTTCATTTCTGCTAAGATGGAGAAAATCATCCCCCCTGACATTCATTTCCAGTTCTAATATATGATTGCGGTCATAAAAATCCTTTATTTCTTTTTCCAGTTCATCTTCTTCACCATGGAATATGGGACTGGCACTTGATACTGTAATAATGTCAAACTCTCTTTCCATTGTGCCATGGAGTTCATCTTCAAGTTGACCGCGCTGATAGGTAAAAAGGGCAAAAAGAACAGCAACAAAGGCAATGATTGTAATACCAATAACAGAAATTAAGTATTTGCTTCTTATATTATTAAACATAGCTTCAACCCCTTTTTTAATTGTTAAATTATTTTAAAAACATAGTATTTGTATATGTTTTATTTGCTATTTATTATAACAGTAATTATTAATATCTTCAATAATTTTGGTAAAAGAATTATTTTTA
>CAZSTU010000165.1:0-6427 GCA_964609745.1 uncultured Halanaerobiaceae bacterium | reverse complement strand
CATGAGTCAATATTACCTCGTGTTCAGGAAAACCAAGTCGTAAGCCATTGTCCAGGGTTTGGCCTCGGGTAAATGTTCCCCCTGGAACTTTGACCAGTTCTGGGCTCAAGACATTAGCCTCCTTAGCATTAATATCAACCTTAGAAAATCCAAACCCCAGGATTGCTATAATAATAATACCTATTAATAATATCTTATATATATTCATTTTATTCCTGTTCACTTCTTCTCCACCTCTCGATAAAATATAACTGCTGCATAGTGGAATATCAAAAACACAGTTACTGCCCATACTACAGCTATTATTAACAAACTGATATTACCCCGATCTAATTCTAATAGTGTTCTGGCCTGAGCACTTGTAAAAATCAAGATTCCAAAAACAAAACCAGTAATCCAACTTAACCACATTTGTTGACTCATTATAGGTATTAAACTCTTCAATCTAAACCCAAAATTAAGCCATAAAGCAAATATCCATTCCGGTAAAAAAGGCCAGGAAAGCCAGATCCTTGTCCTGGGAGCTGGCGTATAGACCCTGAATAATATTAATAATGTTTCTACTGCTAATCCTAACACTCCAACTAATAACACTAATTTTAAATCTAAAGTCCAATCAGAACTAAAAAACAATCTTACAGCCCCAATTACTGCCACAACTAAGGTACCTACCCACAGCAAACCACTTATAGCACCAAAATAACAGGCAATAACTCCAATTAAAAATAACACAGTTGAGGTGATTTCTCCTAAACCTTTGGAAGTCTTAGCAGTAGAATCATTTTTATTCATTATTTGTCCTCTCCCTCTTCATTATAAGGTGCAAATGGTGGATATACCTCAGGGTCAACTTTAACATCTATTAAAGCTGGGCCACCTGAAGCTAAAGCATTCTTAAATGCAGGAGCAAAATCTGCCAGATTTTCCACAGTATAGCCTTTAGCACCACAAATTTCAGCATAACTTTTGTAGTCTGGATTGGAAAAATGATTAAATACTTCCTTATCTCGACTTCTCAGCTGGAACATTTTAATAATATTAAATTCTCCATTATTAAATATAACCCAGATGACCGGTATTTCATTTTCAACAGCAGTCATTAACTCAAAACCAGACATTTGATAATCTCCATCACCACAGCACGCTATCACAGGACGGTCTGGATTAGCAGCTTTTATTCCTAAAGAAGCATTAACATTGGCAGCCATAGGTCCAAAAGTTCCCGGGTTTTGATAAATTTGGTTTTTATCTAAATTCAGATAAGCATGTAACCATAACATATGTCCACCAGCATCTCCAAGAATAATCGAATTTTCGGGTAGTAATTTTGATATTTCCTGACTTAATTGCCCGGGATGTATTTGCTTACCATCATATTCGATATCCTCATCATAAAATCTATCTTTTTCCAATACTAATTTCTCTTGAACAGTTACCTGTTCTGCAACCATTTCTCTTACAGACTTAACTGCCGGCTTAGCATCAGAAAGGAGAGCATAATTTGGTTGATATACTTTACCAATATCCTGGGGATCAATATTAATCTGCATTAGGGTCTTATCATCAAATAAATTTTCTTTAGATTTCCACACTGACCATTTAGCAAAAGAATTACCAATAGCAATTACGGTATCAGCTTCTTTAAGGAATTTTTTTGCCCCTTTATCACCTGAGACTCCAGTGGTTCCAAGAGCTAAAGGATGATTTTCCGACAAAATTCCTTTAGCATCCATAGTAGTCATAAATGGAATTTGAAAGTCTTCGAATAAGCGCAATAATTCCTTTTCAGCATGACTTCTAACACAGCCGTAACCCAGAATTGCTACAATTTTTTTCCTGGCTGCTATGTCTTCAGCCAGGGCAGTAGCAAATTTTGTTATTTCTTCTTCCTCAGCTAAGACAGGCTCTATATTCAAATTTATTTCTCTATAATTAGGTACTTCCTGATTCATTATTTCATAATCAATATGCAGATTTACAGGTCCCGGTCGACCTTCATAGGCAAGATTAATTGCTTCTTCAAGTACATCACAGGTTTCTTCTGGTTGTTCAATCATAAATGATTTTTTAGTAGTCGCGGCAAACATCTTTTGAGAATCAGGTGTCCGGTTTAAACCTGTAGTTTCACCTAAATCACCTTTACCCCGATAAGCTTTCGCTGTATAAGGAGTAATTGACAGCACAGGCAGTGAATCAGAATAAGCAACTGCTAATCCGGAAAACAAATTAAATGCTCCCGGGCCAGCAGTAGAAAAACAAACACCCAGCTTATCAGAGAACATACTATACCCACAGGCCATAAAGGATGCCGCCTGTTCATGTCGAATAATCACAGTATCTATTGTTTCTGATTCGTCTAAAGCCAATAAAATATCAGAGTCAGATTGACCTGAGCCACCAAAAACTGTATTTACATCTATTTTTTCTAAAGTTTTTACTATTACATCACCAACATTCATTGTCTAACCTCCTCTTAATCTAATAAATTTTATAAAACTAACAGTAGCTATTTAAATAACCACTGTTAGTTTTTATCCTTTAATTTAAATCTTTTAAGGCTTCTACTAATTTTTCTCCATAAGCAATTGAAGATTCCACAGAAGTTCCTGTCACAAAGGGCCAATCATAATGAGCTTCCGGATCTTCTCTAGTAGCATTAATTCTAGCAATACAGGCTCCCTCAGGGCCAACTGCATCTCTAACTATATCTTCTATCGGAAATAAGAAACCGGGAGATACTAAATCTGTTCCTGTATTACCTTCTGTAGTACCATATAAATCAAAAGTAATCTGTACGTCAGGGCCATAAAAGTCCCAGGCCCGTGGATGAGCAGTAATTTGTTTGCCATAAATAACACTCTTATAATCATTTTTAGGATCTCTTAAAAATGCCAGAGCTGCTACAGCATAACAGACTGCTCCAATAAGTTTATCGGAGCGATAAGCATCCAGAATTAATTTGTGTAAATTATAATTATTCGCCATATCAAGCATAGCACCTAATCCTCCAGCTAAAGCTATAGCATCATAATCATCCATCTTGGCTTCTTCATAAGTAATTGGATTTGCCCACTCATCACCATCCACTAACTCTTTAATTCTGTCACATACTTCGGGAGGATTAACATGCACTTCCTGAATGGGATCATAAAATTCCGGATCTACACTAATTTCTAAGGGCAGTGGCTTTTTGCCCTGTGGTGTTGCCAGGGTAACATCATGACCTGCCTTTTTTACAATATCCCATGGTGCCTGTAATTCTTCGCCCCAAACTCCTAAATTTGATGCACATACTAATACTTTTTTACTCATTTTTTTGTCCTCCTAGTTTTTATTTTTTCCAGGTATATCTTTTTTTACTGGATTAAATACATCTATTGCTTCAGTTTTACCAACTGCAACAAACCTGTGTTGAGTATTAGGGGGTACAAAATAGGCGTCCCCTGTTTCTAACTTATATTCTTCATCCCCCATATAAATCTTAAATCCACCTTTAATGACATAGCCAAACTGTTCCTGAGGATGCTCATGCCAGTCAACTACACTTTTATCCTCCATATTCCAGTGGAGAACATTCATGTTTTCTCCCTGGCCCAGATACTGCATTAAAATGCCACCACCAATATCTTCTTTTTCAATTTTACTGTTATAGATCATATCTTTTTCATACATAAAATCCCATCAACTCCTTTCATTTTTATGACTTATTTTTATGACAAAAAATTTTCTATCTGAGAAAAACCTTTTTTGTGGTCATATCTTTGTAAAGCATAAATTTAATAAATTTTACTGTTGCAAAAGGTCAATAATTTTTCGGGCAAAATCTGCAAACATATCACCCTGTCGGGCTGTTACCAGATCATCATCAACTACAAGATCCTTGTTTTGATAAATTGCTCCAGTATTTTTAACATGACCAATAATGTTGTTATGACAGGTCACCTGTCGGTTCTGAAATATTTCAGGAATCGGTCCACTGATCCAGAGAGAATGACAGATAAAACCCTTGATCACAGATTTATCTTTCATAATTTTTTTGATAAATTCAACTGCCGGTGATAAATTCCCGGGTTCTTCGGAATATAGTAAAAAATCTGCTACATAACCTGCTGGTACAATAAATGCTCCATATTCCTTAAAATCTTCTTCTGTTATTTCTGTAAAACTTTTGTTAACATTTTGTTTCATTTCCAGTTCCAGACCGGAAAAATTAAGTTCAGGCTGACCCCATAAGCGGGTCAAAAATTCAACCTGAAATCCTTCTTCCGGAAAGCGATTTTTATAATAAATTATCTCCTGGTCTATAAAGCGGTTTTCCAGTAAAATTCCAATTTTTTTTTTCATATTGTACCTCCTATTTAGGATCTGTTCTGTAAACTTATTTCTTTTTTTGTTCAGCAATTAAAGCTGCTGCACCCAGATTGGGATAAACATTAATCACTGTGGTAACAGGATCGATTACCGGGTCAATTGCCAGAAGCAGGGCAATAATTGCTGCTGAAGGTATACCCAGTGGTGTTAAGACCATGGCAATCATGGTTCTGGCGATTAATCCTGGAGCCCCTGAAGTTGCCATTCCGGCCAGAACTGAAACAATTATTATAATTACAAATTCTTCAAGTCTCAGACTGTAACCATAAAGTTGAGCAGCAAAAATTGCTCCCAGAGAAAAAACCATAACATTACCAAAACGACAGATAGATACTCCCAGGGGAACAGCAAGGTTGACTTTATCAGTATCAAATTTAAGTTCCTCACTCAAAGCTGTTATAGCAGAAGGAATAGCGGCAAAACTGTTTCTGGTTCCCAGGCTGATCATTAAAGTTTCTCCCATAGCTTTAAACTGTTCTCGATAGCTTTTACTTCCCCTTTTCCAGATGATGATGGTCACTGCTAAAAAGATTACTAGAGCAGCAAAATAAATCAAAAAAATAAACTGAAGTAAAGAAAGCAAAGCAGCAAAACCAATTTGCGAGAACTGAGTTGCTACCAGGGCTGTCAGACCAAAGGGTAAAAAATACATAGTTACCTTAATTAATTTTTGAAAGGCTGTAAACACTCCTTCAAAAAAAATCATGATTGTTTTTGAAGCTTCCCGGGAAATATACTTAAGCATAATACCAAAAATTAAAAAGAAAAATATTACTTGCAGATTTTTATCATCAGCCAGAGCAGTGAAAATATTTTCGGGAATTATATTTACTATAAAATCAACCAGACCGAATTCATCATCTCCAGAAGCTTCAGAAGTCCGGGCATCTATTTCCCTGACTACTGTTCCGGGAATAAAGGAACCTTTACTGGAACTTTCTTGACTATCAAGAGCAATTTCACCAATAGTTCTTTGAGTCTCAATATCAATATCTATAAACAGTTGAGAAGTTAATCCGGCTAAAACACTGAAAGCTGAAACAGTAATCAAAAGAATTATAAAAACAAAAACAATTTTTTTTATATATTTTCCCTGTTCCTTTGAATTGACTAATTTACCTATACTGGTAACCACAGCTGATGCCAGGATAGGAATCACACACATCATCAATATTGACAGATAAATTTCTCCTATGGGCTCTATGTAAGGGACGACTTCTGTAAAATAAAGTCCAATTACTATTCCAGTCAACATCCCTGAAATTACGGACCAGGGACTTAAAAGCAGAGACAACTTTTCCTGCATTAAATAATCACCTCCTTAAAAGAATATTTATCTGTATATTTCAGGAAATTTTTCCATTATATCTGTGACTGAATAATTCAGGTCATAGTTTTCCAGATAATAATTTATCCAGGACAGTAATTGACTGCTTTCAGCGGGAACTCCTATGGCAATAAAATCTTTTTTATCTTTTAGAATATATGTAGAGGCAAACAGGGCAATATCTGGATCTTGATTTAAGGACTTTATTACTTCATTTTCATCATAAAGGGCAGCAGTAATCTCTTTTTTACTCAAAGCTGCTATAACATCTGACCATTTTTCAAAACCTACAATTTTAGCATTTTTAAATAATTGGGCAGCGAAATTTTCCCAGGAAGTCCCCGCCATGACACCTACTTTTATCCCATCTGCCACACGGAGATGATGCATCGGATATTCTGTAATTCCTTTTTGGGTGGCATAAGCTGAATTTAACATTACTGACCATCTGAAAGTTACATAAGGATGGGAATATTTTATTGATTTAGCTCGGGAAAAAGTCTTACTGAATTTTGATATCACTAAATCTACTTTTTTTTCTGCAACCATCTCAAACAATTCCTGATAGCTTTCAGAAGTTCGATTTATTTCCAGGTTAACATTCAATTCATCAGCTATTCCTTCTGCCAGTTCAATATCCAGCCCATATAATTCCCCCTGTTCATTTTCCATAAAAAAAGGAGGTCGTTCCTGAGAATATATTCCTACAATTAACTTATCCCGAGAAAT
>CAZSTU010000164.1:0-6460 GCA_964609745.1 uncultured Halanaerobiaceae bacterium | reverse complement strand
TATAAATTTAATTAAGAATATTTATTTAAAAAATCTAAAAAATGAGTAAAAAATGGAGATTGAAATTTTTCATTATGATAAATTATTCTAAAATCTCTGGTTATTCCTAATCCCTTAACCTTTATTTTTATTAATTGTCCACGTTCAAGTTCCTCTTTTACAGACAGTTTTGGTAAAATAGAAATTCCCATATTAGCCATTAATGCCTTTTTAATGGCTTCAAAATTATTTAAGACATGTTTGATCTTAAAATCTATTTTTAATTCTTCCAGTTTGCTTTTGGCAATATCTCTTGTTCCACTTCCTTCCTCTCTCATAATAAATTTCTCCCCATTTAAATCATCCAGACTGATTTCTTCCACAGGTTTATTAAAATATTGCGGGGAGGCTATAAGAGATAATTCATCTTTTATAAAAAATTTATCAGTTATCTCCCGGGCAGTAAAAGGACCTTCTATAAAACCAATATCCAGTTCATTATTAAGTATTTTTTCAACTATATAATCAGTATTGTTTATTAACAGGGGCATTTTTAATTCTTCATGTTCTTCTTTAAATTCATTGATTATCTTTGGCAGCAGATAGGTCCCGATGGTCATACTGGCCCCTATCCGCAGTTTACCCTTTTTTAACTCAGCTATCTGTCCCAAAAAATCTTCAGACTCTTCCACCATCCTGAGAATTTTTTTACTATAGTTATAAAGCACCCGGCCACTATAAGTAAGTTCAAGCCTGTTTTTCATTCTTTCAAATAATTTAACTCCCAGTTCCTTTTCCAGATTGCTGATACCCTGGCTGACTGCCGGCTGAGTCATATACAATCTCTTGCCTGCCTCTGTCATGTTTTTAGTTTCACAAACTTCTTTAAATATTTTAAGACTTCTCAAATTCATCATAATCCCCCATTTCTTTATAATTTAGACTACTTTTTGCAGCCAGATTAAACCAAAGATAATTAAAATACCTATAATAACACCAGTTACCACTGATATACCAATAGAAGAAGGAATCACACTGCGCAGTGAGCCCAAAATCAGTCCTGTCAGGAGAGCCATAATTTTACTACGAAAGTGATTTATAAAATAGGATAAAAACCAGGAAAAAAACAATAATCCTAAAGCAAGCCCTAGACCAAAAACCAGCAATATCATTAAATCAAAATTACTGATAGCTGTCAGTATTCCTCGATAAACACCCATTAGCACCAGAATAGTTCCACCACTAATCCCGGGCAATATCATGGCCATACTGCCCAGAGCCCCACCACTAAAATAATTAAATAATGTTATCCCAGTTGCTGGATCGGTAGCTCTGGCTTCCTGTGAATAAAAAAAAGCAAGTATAAAACCTGCCAATACTAAAATAAGATTTAGAACAGTAAATTTATTTACCTCATCAAGAGTTACTTTACTGGAGGCAAGAATTAAACCAAATAACACAGAAATCATAAACTCCGGATGTGTATCAAGAAGTCCGGTTATCAAATAAGAACTCAGGAAAACTCCGGATACAGCCCCCAAAAATATTGGTATTAATACTTTCAATTTAATGCCTTTGATTCCCTCTATTAATTTTACATATATGTTTAAAACTAAAGCCATAGTCCCCCCACTAACACCGGGAAGGGTATTAGAAATCCCGATTGGAATCCCTTTCCAGAATAACTCCCAGTATTCTCTCACTACTTCTTTACCTCCTGTGACTTATTTTAATTATATTTATTTTAAGTTTATCATATTAATCACTATGAAATCAAAATAATGGAGGGGGGATCCCCCCTCCATTATTGATAAATATAATTTCTTATTTTTTAAAATGGTTTAAATATATCAAAGAGAATTTCGTTAAACTCAGTATTATCTATCATACCATCAAACTCTTCTGCTTCTTCACCATAAGCAAATACTGGAACTGAGTTCAGTGTATGTCCCCCGGTATCAGACTTTGCTCTGATCTCAGAGCTATCAGCTCCTGCATAATATTTTTCAGCTATTACAGATCCGATTTCCCAGCCGACCAGATAAGTGTACATCAAAGAACCATCATCATTTACAACTTTTTTATTTAATTCTACTGCTTCATCCTCACTCAATTCAATATTTGCATATTCTTCAAATACTTCCTGGATACTTTCAATGGTAAAACCATTACCCTTTTCTTTCTCTTCCAGTTTTGAAGCCATATATTCCGGTGATACTTCTATCTCTTCCAAAGCTTCTTTATCCATTGGTTCGGTAACAGAAAAGCCCATGGTTTCATGGTCAGCCACTACAACTACCAGTGTATCTCCATTTTCATCTGCCCAATCCATAGCATGCTTTACTGCTTCATCAAATTCCAAAGTTTCAGCTACTACGCCGGGAATGTCAGCAGCATGTGCAGCATGATCTATGCGGGCACCTTCACTCATGAGGAAAAATCCATCCTCATTTTTTGAAAGGATATCTATTGCTTTTGCAGTCATTTCAACCAGATCCGGCTCATTGGAATCCTTTACATCCCTGTCCTGGACATAATTCATGTATGAATCATTAAATAGTCCAAGAGCCTTAGAATCTTCTACTTCTTTTAGTTCATCTTCATCAGTGACATATTCATAACCTTTTTCCTCCGCCTTTTCCAGCAGTTCATCGTCGAAGTCTCCACGACCTCCACCAAATGCAACGTCAATATCATTTTCTATGATTTGACGGGAAATTTTTTCAGATTCTCCTCTATCTTCAACAGTAGCTGTAAACGCTGCCGGTGTAGCATCATTAACTTTGTTTGTACTAATTACACCCACTGATTTATCAAGAACCTGAGCATAGTCTGTTATTGAATCCACTTCGGTACCATTAGCAGCCATGCCAATCATCCCATTTTTCGCTTTAAATCCTGTAGCCAATGCAGTTCCAGCAGCACCAGAATCAGTTACCCCTTCTGCTGAACTGGTCTTCATCATAGCCACATGTGGCATTTTCATTAATTCTAGTTCACCATCTTTACCGCCTTCAAAATAACGGGCTAAATCAATCTGACCTGTCCCCAGGCCGTCTCCTACCATAACTATCATGTTTTTAACATCTGCCTGTACTGCTGAAGTAAAAGATAAAGTTAATGTTAAAAACAGTGCCAGAACCAGAATACCTTTTCTTTTGTGCATAAAAATTAATACCCCCTTATAGATATTGTAAGATGTCTGACCTTTCCATAAATATATTTCTAGATATTCAATAAAAATCCTGCAATAATATATAAAATTTTTTAATTATTTGAATTGCAGTTAATAGTTTTTGTATAAGAGGATTTTTATTTTTTTTATAGAAGTAATATTTAGCATATAAAATATGAAGGGGGAAAACTAAAATGAAAAAAGGTATTTTAAGTTTAACATTCATCTTATTACTCATTGTAACTATTTCTACAACAACTTTTGCAGGAGGGGATTGGGCTTTTGAAGTTTACGGAGGAACAGCCTATAATATACCAACACCCCTGACTATTGAAAAGGGAGAAAAAACAATTGATATCGACAGAGCAAAATATTCCACAAATCCACTTGAAGAATCACCCTATTATGCCTGGAGGGTGAGCCGCTGGGAAAACGAAAAAGCCTGGGAATTACAGCTGGTTCATCATAAAATAAGATTAGAAAATGATCATGAAGATATAGATCATTTTGAAATATCACATGGTTACAACCTGATTTCTGTTAACCATGCCTGGGAAAAAGAAAATTACATATTTCGAGGTGGACTGGGTACAATTTTAACACATCCTGAGTTTGATGTATTCAATGAAAAAATAGACCAGGAAAAAGGACTGGCAGGGCTTGGTTTTTATTTTTCAGGAATAGCAGCTCAAACTTCTATAGGAAGAAAATTTGAATTAACTGACAATTGGTATGCCTCTACAGAAGGAATGTTAAATGCTTCTTATGCTTCTGTAAAACCCGATGCTACTGAAATAACTGCTAAAGTCCCCAATGTTTCTTTGCATTTTTTATTGGGTATGGGATATGAATTTTAATAATTATCAATTTTGATGGGCCGCAAATAGCGGCCCATATATTTATGTAATATGTACAACAAATATAGTTATTCAATTTTACCATTTATATTCAACAAATTTTGCACTGCCAAAACCCAATCCTGCTCCAGATATTACATCAGAAGCCCAGTGTACATCCTCATATAACCTGCTAATTCCTACCAGAGTTGCAAAGCTATAAGACAACTTTTTATACTTAGGATAATGATTGGCAATAGTAGTTGCCAGAGCAAAAGCAGTCGTTGTATGGCCAGAAGGCATTGAATGATAACTGCTTTCTATCGTAAAAGGCTGGTATTCAATCGGGCCTGGAGGTCTTTTTTTCCCAATCATTGTTTTTAATGTTATTGCTGATATCCCCCCTACAAATAACGACTTTTGTGCATCTTTGCGAGCTTCCTCATCAGGTAAGGATGAAGCAATAGAGAAATCAACTACACCGTGGCCCAAATGGGTAACTCCTGACATAACTCTATCAATAAATTCTGTTTCATTGTCGAGCACTAATGTTCTAACTTCTTTATCAAAATCAGCAGCATTTACTACAGTAAAACCAAAAAAATTAGTACCCACAAAAATAGATATAATAAATATCAGAAAATAATTTTTATTTTTACGAAAAATATTAATTCATTCTCACCACCTTTCCAGTACAAAACCAGTGCCAAAATAACCTACACCGGCTCCTGCTGCAACATTGGAAAACCAGTGTCTGTCTTTATAAACCCGACTAAAAGCAATAAGAGAAGCAAGGATATAAGCATGTTCTTTATATTCTGGATAATGATGTGCA
Organism: uncultured Halanaerobiaceae bacterium; assembly: GCA_964609745.1. GTDB lineage: Bacteria > Bacillota > Halanaerobiia > Halanaerobiales > DATFIM01 > CAZSTU01. The sequence goes on along the minus strand of CAZSTU010000164.1, from coordinate 1,635 downwards.
ACAACCCTGGCCATGGCAAATGCACCTGTTGCATGTCCTGAGGGCATGGCATGATACTCATTATCATTAGTGAAAGGTTTGTATTCAACAGGTCCTGGCGGCCTCTTTTGACCAATCATTATTTTTAATAATTGTGTGGTTGAAGCTGTAAATAGTAAAGATTTCGCATAATCTTTTCTCATTTCATTTTCAGGCATTAACAAGACAGCTGGAATCACCATTTCTTTATTCCCCAATTTTGTCAGTCCGTCCATTACTTCATCCATGGTGGAAGTCCTATTTTCAAGCACCAGATCGCGAATTTCTCGATCCACCGGATTGGCAGCTGTTGCTACAGAGGGAATAGCACATAAATGTACTGTTAAATTTATAATTAAAATTAAAAAAAAGATAGTAAATTTTTTACTCATTATTTACCCCCTTGTTTATTTCAAAAATTCTAGTAAAACTTATTAAAATAGCATAAAATACCACTAAATTAAGTCCTACGGTGCTATAAAGGAAAGTAACATCAAAAATATTGTGTATAATGAAACTTACCATAGTCCCAATCATAGCTAAGATAAACCAATTTAACTCTAAATTATCCTTAAACAAAAATTTAAATGATATTACCTTATAAACAACAACTATTAAACCTAAAAATCCTAAAATTCCTGTCTCTACCAACCAGTGTAAATATAAATTATGAACATGCAAATGAACTCTTGATATATCAGGTTTATATCTGGGGAAAATTTTAGGGTATTGACCAAGCCCATGTCCCAGAAGAGGTTTATCTTTTATCATCTCTATAGCAGATTGATATTGCATTAATCTATACTTTATAGAGTTACCTTCAAGATCAAAAATACTATTAAAACGCGCTATAACATTATCAGGTAACAAAATGCCTATCAATAATAAGGAAATTAAAAATACTAACATGCTTTTTCTAAAATTAATTTTCCCATCAATGTAACTTAAATATAAAATTATTGCTATTATCCCAAAAATAAACCCAAGCCAAGCCCCTCTGGAATATGATATTATTAACAAAAATCCCCCAATACCACCATAAATATATCCAAAGATCTTATAAATTAGATTATCACTATAATGAGCAAAACAAAAAGAAAAGAAAATAACCATAGTTAGATAAGTACCAAAAGGATTAGGATTATGCAAGGTACTGTAAATACGAAAATTATAATTAAAATATTGATAAAAAGCATAAATATATACTAATAAAGAAGAAATCAAAAATGTTATCAATAACTTATTAATCTGTTTCTTCTTCTTTACTACTTCAATGACAACAAGAAATATTATTATGTATTTTAAATAAACACTTACAAAAGTACTTATTGCTTCATATTTATCAACAGCATTAATTGTAGAAAGCAAAATTAAAAGGCTATAACCAAAAAGCCACTTTAATTTATTTATATTATACTTTCTAGTCCAGGGACATACTATTTTTTTTGATATCCAAATTACCAAAATAAAAAAGGCAAAGATATTGAGACCTGAACGTGATATTGGAGTAAAAAACAATAATATAATTATCAAAAACATTAAAATTTTATCAAACATTTTCTCTTTCTTGTGAGATGTGTTAAATTTTAGATACTCCAATATTTAACAACTCCTTTA
>CAZSTU010000163.1:0-6461 GCA_964609745.1 uncultured Halanaerobiaceae bacterium | reverse complement strand
ATATAATCTATCACTTTTCAGTGGAGCTGGGGGGGCGGGAATTAGAGCAGGTTTATGAGCAAACTAATGAATATTTATTGCAACATTGTTATATGACTATAAGTTACCGTTTTATGGACTCTGTGATAGAAGATACTATTGAAGTTATAGGTGCTAGTTTTCTCTGGGGTTCTGCTCTTTCATATAGAGATTTTATAATTTCAAAATTTGCTAATAGAAAAGAGAATTAAAGTAATAAAAGCGATTATTGACATATGATTATAATAGTGTTATAATTCATGATGTATATGTTATCAAACTGGCAAAGGAGGGTCAGATGATGGAAAAAATTGCTGTACCAACTGAAGGTCAGAAGGTAGCTTCACATTTTGGCCATTGTTCTAAATTCACAATCTGCAGAGCTGAAAATGGAAGTATTAGCGATATAAGCTCAATTGATAACCCGGGACACAGACCGGGATTTTTACCAGGATTTCTTGGTGAAAAAGGGATAGATATTGTTCTGGCTGGAGGTATGGGTAGTAGAGCTATTAATCTTTTTAAACAGCAGGGCATTGAAGTTGTTACTGGAGCCCGTGGTAATGTAAAAGAATGTTTGAATTCTTATGTAAATGGTCAGTTAACCACAGAAGATAATGCATGTGATCACTGATATTTTGTAGAGTTGAGGAGGTAAAAGTAAATGTATGAAGTAAAGGATGACGTTTTGAAATTGGAACATGGCCAAATAAATAAAGGATTAATTGCTATTGCCAGTGGTAAGGGTGGAGTGGGGAAATCTACCGTAACTGTTAATCTGGCAGTGGCCCTTTCACAATTAGGTCATGAAGTGGGAATAATTGATGCTGATGTACACGGTTTCAGTGTGCCCCGGATTATCGGTCTGGAGGAAGAGGCCAGGGCCTTAAATGAAAAGGAGATTATTCCTCCTGTTGCTAAAAATGTTAAGGTGGTCTCCATGGGATCATTTGTGGAAGAAGGCAATCCGGTTATCTGGAGAGCACCACTCCTGGCAGGAGCACTGGAACAATTTATGACAGATGTTCACTGGGGAGAACTGGATTATTTACTGCTTGATCTTCCTCCCGGTACAGGCGATATGCCTCTGAATATTATGCAGAAATTACCCCATGCTGAAACATTGATTATTACTACACCTCAGATTACTGCAACATATGTTGCGGGTCGTATAGGTAGAATGGCCGAAAAAATGGAATCACAACTACTGGGAGTTATAGAAAATATGGCCTATTATAAATGTCCGGAGTGTGGTCATCGTGATTATATATTTGGCAAAGGTGGGGGTAAAGAACTTGCTGATGAATTAGATACTGTTTTTTTGGGGAAATTACCACTTCTTACACCGGTACGTAAAGCTGGAGACGAGGGAAAAACAGTAGTAACTGATGAACTACTGGGCGAAGAGTTTAAAGATATTGCGGAAAAAATAGAGGATAAAATAGAAAAATTTGATCCCCAAATAAAACCTCTGGAACTGAATAAGTAATATAATTTATACTGTCTCCCCTTTAATTAGAAGGGGAGGCATATGGATAATAATTTGAAAATTTAGAAAAGGAAAACAAAAATATTATTATTTTTGTAAACTGCTTTACTGAAATATAAAAAACATATGTTAAACTAATAAAGTAAAGTAAATTAGTCAGGATTAATGGCTAGAGGGAGGGAAAAGTATGAATATTGCAATAATCGGAGGAGTGGCTGCAGGGACAAGTGCAGCAGCCAAGGCTAGTAGAGAAAATGAAGATGCAGAAATTGTTCTTTTTGAGAGAGATACTGATATTTCCTATGCCGGTTGTGGTCTTCCTTATTATATATCAGAAGTTACTTCCGGTAGAGATAAAGTGATTATAAATAAGCCTCAGGAATTTGCAGAGAAATATGGAGTTCAAGTAAGAACAAAACATGAAGTTTTTGCAATTAATCCAGCTGATAAAGAGCTGGAATATAGAGATTTAAATACAGATGAAAAAGGCAAATATCAATATGATAAATTAATTATAACTACTGGAGCCAGTCCAATTCAACCTCCTATTCCCGGTAGTGATCTGGAGGGGGTTGTCACTTTAAGGACGGTAAATGATGCAGATAGAGTAAAAGAACTGGCTGAAAAAGAAACTACGGGAAAGGTAGTTATTATTGGTGCCGGTTTAATAGGATTGGAGATGGCAGAATCTTTTAGTGAAAAAGATCTGGATGTTAGTGTGGTGGAAATGCAGTCACAGATTTTGCCGTTAATTGAAGATGATATGGCCGAAATTGTGGAAGATCATATTATAGATAAAGGTGTCGATGTTTTCCTGGATGATCCAGTAAAAAGTTTTGAAGGTGAAAATAAGGTTAAAAGAGTTGTCACAGAAAGTGGTAATGAAATTGATGCTGATCTTGTTTTGCTATCTATAGGTATTAAGCCCAATGTAGAACTGGCCAGAGATGCAGGTGTAATTATTGGTGAAACAGGAGCTATTTCTGTTAATGAAAAAATGGAAACCTCACTTCCTGATATTTATGCAGCGGGAGATTGTGCTGAAAGCAAAGAACTAATTACAGGAAGTCCTGTCTGGGTTCCGCTGGGTTCAACTGCAAATAAACAGGGCCGTATTGCAGGTGAAAATGCTGCAGGTGGTGATAACTTTCATCGTGGTGTACTCAAAACAGGTATTACGAAAATTTTTGATTTGACTGTGGCTACAACAGGACTTAGGGCAGAAGAAGCAACAAGAAAGGGTTTTGCAGTTGAGACAGTTAAAATAACTGGAGTCGACCATGCTGGTTATTATCCTGGTTTGAATAAATTGTATCTTAAGGGTGTTTTTGATAAAGATAGTGGTAGAATTCTCGGGGCAACAGTTATTGGTAAAAATGGTGCTGATAAAAGAATTGATGTCTTGAGTACTGCTATTTATAGTAAATTAACCGCAAATGATTTATTTCAGCTTGATCTGGCTTATGCACCTCCTTATTCAACACCAAAGGATGCAGCTGAGGTGCTGGGAATGGTTGCAGATAAGAAATTGAATAAGAATTAATTTATTAGATAAAGGGAGTGTTAAAAAATTATGGCGAGACCTCCAAAAGAGAGAAGGGTTGAATATATACCTGAAGTTAAATTTTTCAAACCTGCCGGTGTGCCTATGCGCAATATTAGTGAAATAAATTTAACAATTGAAGAGATAGAAGCTATCAGGCTTAAAGACCAGGAAGGACTAACTCAACAGGAAAGTGCAGAAAAAATGGAGATTTCCAGGCCCACTTTTCAGCGAGTATTAACTTCTGCCAGAGGCAAAATTGCAGAAGCACTTATTGAGGGTAAAGCTATTCGTTTTGAAGGTGGAGATTATCGTCTGGCGAAAAGGCGATATTATTGCCCTGATTGTGATGAATATTTCACCCGTCCTCGGGCCTGGGGGCGCAGGAGAAGACGTCGCGGCCATATTATAGAATGTCCCAATTGTGGGAATGAGGATGTAGATGAAAAAAAAGAATAATAAAAAAATCCCGGTAACCCGGGATTTTTTATTTATCACTATTTTAATCTTCTATGTTAAGTAATTCTTTCATTTTATCATATTCTATCAGTCCGACGTGTTTTTCAGTAATAATTCCTTCCTCATCGAGTATATAAGTTGTGGGGATGGCCTGAACGGCATATTTTTCTGCCAGACTCTGATTTCTATCAAGTAAAACTGGCATATTAAGGTCCTGGCTGCTCAAAAACTGATCTACATCATCTTTTTTTTCTCCCATATTGACAGCTATTACAGCGACTTCATCTTCATATTCTTTATGTAATTTTTCAATATCAGGCATTTCATGTTCACAGGGGCCGCACCAGCTGGCCCAGAAATTTAAAAATACCTTTTTTCCTCTTAGATCATCGAGAGAAATTTCATTTTCCTCCAGATCGGGTAGAGTAAAGCCAGGAGCTTTATTACCGATATTTATCCCGGTTTCCACTTCCTCTGCCCTAATTAACTGGCTGCTGAAAATCAACATTACAGCTAAGAGTATGACTAATAAACTAATAGGAAATAATCTAATTTTTGCCATTGGCAAATACCTCCCTGATTTAATTAATAAAGGCTAAATTATTGGTATAAACTAAAATTCCAATGATAATGATTAAAACCCCTGTTATTTTCTCAATAATGGGCAGATAATGATTTAACTTTTGCAGTCGGGGTAATAATTTATTGATAAAGAAAGCAGTGAGAATAAAGGGAATAGCAAACCCCAGTGAGTAAAAAGAAAGTAAAATTCCTCCTGTCATAATGTTTTGACTGGTACCCGCATAGACTAGTATAGAAGAAAGTATGGGCCCCACACATGGTGTCCAGGCAAAAGCCAGGGCCATGCCCATAATCAGGGCGCGAAAATATTTATTGATTGCAACTGGCCAATCAAAGGATTTTTGCCGGTAAAGGGGTTTAATCTTATAAACTCCGCTGATATGAACACCCAGGATAATTACCAGAATACCTCCTATCTTACGAAAAAGACTTTGATTTTGTAAAAATAATTGTCCCAGATAGGAAGCAGATAATCCCAGTAGTATAAAGATCATGGTAAATCCAGCTACAAAGAGTAAAGCAGGTGGCATTAAATCAGCTCTTTTATGTAAGTTATTATGATCTTTATTTTCTACCTGTTTTGAAAAATCACCCACCAAAAAAGTTAAATATGATGGTATTAAGGGTAATACACAGGGAGAAAAAAAGGATAATATACCGGCTGAAAAAGCTACAAATATTGAAATGTCTGCCTGCAATAGAGATCATCCTTTCTGCAGAATAGATTATTATAAGTAATATACTCAACTTTAATTATATATTATAATATATTTTTGATACTGTAAAGTAATTACATTAAAAATAAAATTCTAAGAATTGCAATATTTTATAATATAGGTTATAATGTTAAATGTTGAAAATAAAGGAGGTTTAAAAAATATGTCAGAAAAGGGCAAAGAATATAAGGTAGAAAATGCCTGGCTGGAAATGACAAAAGAAGAAAGAGAAGAAATTTTTTCTTTTAATGAAGAGTATGGTAAATTTCTCTCAGAGAACAAAACAGAGAGGGAATTTGTAAGAAGTTCCATTGATTTGCTGAAAAATGAAGGATTTATTAATATTGAAGAGGTTGATGAATTGAGTCCCGGAGACCGTATTTATGCTGTTAACAGGGAAAGGGAATTAATTGCTGCAGTTATTGGTAGCAGAGATTTGACAGAGGGATTGAGAATTGTGGGTGCACATATGGATGCTCCCCGTATTGATTTAAAACCAAATCCTCTTTATGAAGATGGAGAATTAGCTTTTTTTAATACACATTATTATGGCGGTATTAAAAAGTATCAGTGGGTTACTATTCCTCTGGCTCTCCACGGTGTAGTAGTACGTGAAGATGGAGAAAAAATAAATATTAATATTGGAGATAAAGAGAATGATCCGGTATTTTATATAAGTGATCTACTACCCCATCTTGGCAAAGACCAAATGAAAAAGAAAATGTCAGAGGGTATCAATGCTCAGCATCTAAATGTTGTAATTGGCAGTATTCCGGTTTCTGATGAAGATGAGGAGCAAAAATTAAAGCAGGCTGTTTTAAATATACTTGCTAAAGAATATGATATAGATGGAGAAGACCTGGTCAGTGCCGATCTGGAAATTGTACCTGCAGGTCCTGCTAGAGATGTGGGATTTGACCGCGGTCTTCTGGCAGGTTATGGACATGATGACAGAGTCTGTAGTTATACAGCTTTACAGGGCTTGATTGATGTTGAAGATCCTGCCTGTACTGCTATGGCCCTCCTTGTGGATAAAGAGGAAATTGGAAGTATGGGCAGTACCGGTATGCAGTCTAGATTTTTTGAAAATACTGTAGCCAAAATGACAGATCTTCTTTATGAAGACTATAGTGATTTACTGGTGAGAGAAGTTTTGAATAATTCAAAGGCTATTTCAGCTGATGTTAATGCTGGATATGATCCTGATTTTTCAGATGTATATGCTAAAAATAATACTGCTTATTTGAATAAGGGATTGGCTGTTACTAAATATACCGGTGCCAGGGGTAAAGCCGGTTCATCTGAAGCTTCAGCAGAATTTGTGGCTCATATTCGTTCTGTCTTTAATAAGGCTGGAGTGCTCTGGCAGGTAGCAGAACTGGGTAAAGTTGATAAGGGTGGTGGAGGAACAATTGCTAAATTTATGGCAAATTATAATATGGATGTAATTGACTCCGGACCACCGGTGCTTTCCATGCATTCTCCTGTAGAGGTTGTTAGCAAAGTTGATGTGTATAACACCTATCTGGGTTATCATGCTATTTTTGCTGAATAAAGGAATAATTAAAATATAAAGAAATTTAACGCCCATTTTTCCTGTAATGGAAAATGGGCTTTTTTTATGTAATGTAACGTGTTTAACTTTAATTATCAA
>CAZSTU010000162.1:0-6616 GCA_964609745.1 uncultured Halanaerobiaceae bacterium | reverse complement strand
GTTGTTTTTATGTCTGAAATTGCCGGGGTTGTTACTACTAATAAAAATGCGGCAGGTGTCCTGATTGCTAACAAATATGGTTTTAATATAATCCGGGCAAAAATTATACTGAATGCCACTGAAGATAGTTGTCTATATCACTTAACAGAAAAACCTTCTGATTATAATTCCCAGGAACAGATTATAAGTTATACTTTGGAATATGAAGATGTTAAAAATCCAATTAAGAAAAAATACAGGATTCCAGAAAAATTTAATATATTTAATGATCAGATAATATTACATCCTGGCCAAAAAAAGCAAGGCCATGTTTTTGTAGAATTTGCGATTAAGGTAGGGAGTATAGCAACTACCAGGGAGAGGATAAAGTGGGAATTGGCAGCCAGGAAGCAGGCTATTGCTCTGGCACAATACTTAAAAAATGAGGTTACAAGTTTTGCAAGTGCAATTATAACCCAGATTTCACAGCAGGGAGTATTCTCCAATTTGATGGAGGATGATAATAAAAAAATACAGCAATTAAAGAAAGTTGATGGCTATCAGAATTTCTTTTCTGCCGCCTTTGCCCTAAAACTAAGAAAAGATTTAACCTGTACAGGTTTAAATCAATTAAATCAAAATGCAGAACAAATTGCTAATGATATTATACTTTATCTACAATATAATTCTCAATTTGAATTGTTAAACTTAAGTAATATTAATGATTATATAATTAAAGCAAATAACCTTCACCTTCCTCTTGACCTTTGTCAAACAGAAGAAAGTAGTAATAAAGTTTTGAGAATGAATATGATTAATGTAAATTTTAAAGCGGAAGGTTTTTTACAGGTTAAAGAACAATGCGATGTTTTAGTTGTAGGAGGAGGAACAGCTGGAGTACCTGCTGGTATAGCTGCAGCCCTGAATAAGCAGAAGGTAATAATTGCAGAAATTAATTCAGGTTTAGGAGGAACCCAGTCTTTTGGCCTGGTAGCTGGTTATTATCATGGCTATAAAAAAGGATATACTGTGATCCTGGATCAAAAAGTCAAGCAACTGGAAAATATTTTTGCTAGACCTGTGGCCAAAATGTTAACCTATGAAAATGAATTTGTGAATAATCAGGGGAATTTGTATTTAAATACAATGATTTCGGATAGTATTATGGAAAAAGATTCTATAAAAGGTGTAGTTGCGGTAAACAGGGATGGTATGTTTATTATTACGTCAAAAGTAACTATAGATGCTACTGGGGATGCTGATGTGGCAGTTTTTTGTGGTGCTGATTATGAAATGGGTGATCCCAGGACTGGTAATTTGCAGAATTATAGTCAGTGGGGTAAGGGACCAATTGGTCCCTCTGACCTCGATGTTATCAATAATGATCAATTTTCTGAAATGCTCCGGGGATTGTATTTAGCCCATTATAAAAATGATAACTATGATTTTGCGCCGATGTTAACTGTTCGAGAGAGTAGACGGATAAAAGGTGATTATTATTTAAATATGACAGATGTTTTAACAAAGAAACATTTTAAAGATGTAATTGCTTTAGCCAGTACAGATAGTGATCAACACGGAGTTACAAGTTCCTGGCTGGCCAGGATGGGATATACTCCCTATCATGGTGAAGAAATACAACTGGAAATACCCTATAGGGCCTGCCTTCCTTCAGGGATTAATGGCTTATTGATTACCGGTAAAGCTCTTTCCGGTTCCCGGGATGCAGTAGCTTATGCCAGAATGGTACCTGATATACAAAACAGGGGTTATGCTATGGGTCTGGCAGCTGCAATGGCAGTTAACCAGGATTGTGATTTAAGGAAGATCGATATTGATGAGCTGCAGGGGAAGTTAAAAGAGATTGGTATTTTACCTCAAAAGGTTTTAGATGAAAAATCTATTGATTTAATAACTGAGGAAGAAATTAATAAAAAAATAGAAGAACTGGTTACCGGGGATTATAAAGAGCTACTGGCAGTTATTCTTATGCCTCAGGAGCCCACACTGCAGTTGTTGGAAGTTGAATATAGGAGACTGAAAGATAAAAAGGATAAAATTAATTTAGCTAAAGCACTGGCCTGGTTCGGTTCTCAAACTGGAGTTTCTCTACTCATAAATCGTCTGCAGAAGTTAAATGAAAAAGAAGGCATCCTGTCTTATTCAGATAGGCACCCCACTAAACCAGGAAATAATAAAGGAGGAATTCTCCATCAAATAGATGATTACTGGCGTATTAATCAATTGCTGATATTACTGGGATTGGCTCAGGCTAAAGAAGCTGTTAATATTATTTGTAATATAACAGAAAAAACCAGTGCTGGTGGAGAACCTGTGAGACGGGCAACAAACTATGTAAAAAAAAGAATAGACTTACAGCGTATACCTCATTATGACCGGGTATTATCTCTCTGTTTTGCTCTGGAAAGACTGGCTGATAATTCAGCTATTAAACCCCTGGAAAATCTTTTAGATAAACCATATATGAGTGGTTATGTTTCCAGAGATTTTGTCAGGGCAGGAAGAAGTTATGTCTGTGCTTACCTGGAAGTTGTAATTGCGCGAACTCTGGCCCGTTGTGGGGGAGTTAAAGGGGCTTTTGTTCTGGTTGAATATCTGGAAGACATTCATTCCATACTGGCGGAACATGCTTATTGTGAGTTGAAAGCAGTAACTGGTAAAGATTTTGGCTATAACCAGCAGGAATGGAGAAACTGGTTGTATAATAAAGAACAATTAACAACCGTTCGCTACTGGTGCCGGATATGACTTGACTTATTTAGTGGAGGACTGGCAATTTCATTACCTGTTTTTATGATGTTAGTTTATCCACAGAAAAAGAGAAAGGTTTTATCTTTTAGTCTTGTTGCTTTTTCGATCTCAGGATTAACTGCACCTGTATTATTGGAGCTATTATTAATATATTAACTGGGGAGACGCTGTGACATCTACACAGAGAGAATCTACTGTTACAGGGAGTCGGTGCATAGTATCGATGAAATGGGGGGTAATTCCCAGGGATGAGAAGGTGGTCATACAAGAATAATTATGATGGATTATAAAGAGTGAATTAATGGTAAACGTAGTTAATAAGATTCAATCGTCAGAAACGGGTGAGTATAAGAGTGTAAATTAACTCTTTACTACGCCCGTTTTTTCGTACACTAGGGGGGTGCCCGGTTAGTCCCAAAATAACTAGAATATTAAATGACGATTTCTGTTAAATTAAAAGGTTCAATGAGTCATAATGAGAGTGATGTGTCCTGTGGTAGCTCAGGGTTTGGATGATACTGGTCCTTTCAGCATTTAACCTGAAGAAAAAAAGTAATAAAAAAGGGTTTTTTACTTAGGTATAGAATAAATATAACAATGGTATATTATAATTTTAAGTAATCAGTAGAAATATAAGAAGGCACTAAGATATGAATAAAGGAGAAGATATAAATGGATTATTTTTCAAGAACTGAAAATAAGCAAAAACGTGAAAGATTTATTAAATGGTGGCAGGGAAAGGGTTTAGTTTTAAATATTACAGCACCAGAATCACAGCCCCCGGATGTAGATAGTCCAGTTCAACCAGAGGATATTAAACAGATATACTTAGATGCTAAATTTCGGGCTTTACAAAACTTACATAATATAGCATATACTTATTATGGGGGAGAATCCTTCCTCAATATGAATACAATGATAGGATCGGGAAATTTAGCGACTTTCCTTGGTTCAGAACCTGGTTTTTCCAGACGGACTGTCTGGTTTAATTCCTGGATTTCTGATCCTGATAATACTGGCAGGCTTACTTTTGATTCAGATAATAAACATTCTAAAGATCAGATGAAAATTATTGCAGAATGTCTCATAGTAAGCCGGGGCAAATATCTGGTAGGTATGCCTGACTTGATAGAAAACATCGACATTCTGGCATCTTTACGGGGAACTGATAAGTTGATGATGGATATGATTGAAAGACCTGAATTTGTCAAAGAAAAGGTATTTGAAATCAATCAGGCTTTTTTTGAGGTGTTTGATTTAATATATAACAAAATAAAAGGTGATGATGGAGGGAATGTATTTACTGCTTTTGGTCTCTGGGGTCCAGGCAAAACCGCTAAGCTTATGATTGTTCTGATACAACCAGTAGAGAAGAAATCAGAAAAATTGAAGTGAAAGCTCGAGAAAAAATGACAGAAAAAGCTGCAGAATGGTTAGAAAAAGGGTTCTTTATTACTGATATTGCTCCCAAAATTGGTATTAGAGAATCACGAAGGATTAAAGGTAATTATACTTTGAGTTATAAAGATATCTTTGCAAAAAAAGAATTTTTTGATTCAATTAGTGTTGCCTATCATACTATTGATTTATGGCAAAAAAACAGTAAGGAACTTGATATTAATAAAACTAATCCTCCTTTATATGAAATCCCCTATAGATGTTTAATTACAGATAAGGTTCATAATTTATTGGTTGCCGGGCGTTGTATATCAGGTACTCATTTAGCTATGTCAAGCTATAGAGTAATGGCCAATGTAACTGTATTGGGTCAAATAGCTGGGATAGCTTCTTATTTAGCTGTTAGTACTGGAAAGGGTACGCCAGAAATAGATGTGGAGCAGTTGCGAAAACTAGCAAAGAAGCAGAAAGTAATTGTTGATAGAAAGAATGGCTATATTCCCAAATATTTGGGTGGTGAGGGAAAACCTGAAGCGGAGTGTAAAAGAAAGTAATAAAAAAGAGAATTTTTAACATTGGTATAGAATAAATATAACATTGGTATATTACTTATTCTTGAATCTGACGATGATATAGTCCAAATATTACGTAATAAAGGTCGAGATATAATAAAAAAGCTGATATTTTAAAATAATGAATTCTGATAAACTTGTTTTAAAATTAAATTTTATAGATCAAAAAATAAATTACAGGAAAGAGGAAAATAGGATGAATAATAAAAGTGAATTAACAGTAAAACAAAGAGAAAGAGAAAAACGTTTGCAATGGTTTAAACAGGCTAGATTTGGAATGTTTATTCACTGGGGCTTGTATGCTCAACTTGAACGTCATGAATGGGTGATGAACAGGGAACGCATTCCTGTAAAGGAATATGAGAAATTAGCTGATACCTGGAAACCTAAAGTAGGTGCTCCTCGTAAATGGGCTAAAATGGCTAAAAAAGCTGGCATGAAATATATGGTAATGACTGCTAAGCATCATGAGGGTTTTTGTCTTTTTGATTCTAAATTAACTGATTATAACGCTGTTCAAAGAGGTCCTGGAAGAGATTTGGTTACAGAATATGTCGAAGCAGTAAGAGCAGAAGGTCTTAAAGTTGGATTATATTTTTCTCTAAAAGATTGGCATCATTCTGATGGTATGAACTGTAATGTTGATGATACTGCCTATGATCGTTTTATAAAATATGTTCATGGTCAGGTTAAAGAACTTTGTAGTAATTATGGAAAAATAGATATATTATGGTATGATGGAAGCTGGCCCTTTGATGCTGAAGGATGGCAGGCAGCTAAGATGAACAGGATGGTACGTAAGATGCAGCCCGAGATAATTATTAACAATCGTTCAGGCCTACCGGAAGATTTTGGCACACCAGAAAATAAGATTAAACCTGAAAAAGGAGAACGTGCCTGGGAGTCCTGCATGACTTTTAACCATAGCTGGGGATATACTCCTATAGATAATGATTATAAAAATGCAGGCGATATTATTGATATGTTGCGTCAGGTTGCCAGTGGTGGTGGCAATTTACTTTTAAATATAGGACCTGCCCCTGATGGTAGCGTGCCTGTTCCCTGTAAAAAGGCTCTTGTAGAAGTTGGTGATTGGTTGAATAAATATGGACAATCAATATATGAGGCAACTGATCCTATGGAACGAGATTGGTCTATTATTGGAGCTTTTACTGCCAAAGATAATATTGCATATTATCATTGTTATAATTGGCCAGGTTCAAAATTGGTTATCGGTGGATTACGAAATAAAGTGTTAAAGGTTAAATTTATGGGGGGAGAAGATATAAAATTTGAACAGGAAAATGATCGTCTAATTTTATCAGATCTACCACAATTAGCTCCAGATCCTTTAGTAACTGTACTTGAAATTGAAGTAGAAGGTAAGCCACATCAAGAAATTGGCCCAGGAATGAAATTACTGAAAGAAATTAGAAAAAATTAACAAGGGGATTAGTATATGAAAAATAGCAAGATTAAACCAAATATTGTATTAGTACTGACTGATGATCAGGGTTATGGTGACCTTGGTTGTACGGGTAATGAAATTATTCAAACTCCCCATATAGATCAATTTTATGAAGATAGTGTTCACTTAACAGATTTTCATGTGGGGCCGACCTGTGCCCCTACTCGTTCCGGGATAATGACAGGCCATTATGCTAATAGTACCGGGGTTTGGCATACAATAGGAGGGCGTTCTTTATTACGAAAAGAAGAATGGACACTAGCATCTGCTTTAAGTGAAAATGGATATCAAACTGGGATGTTTGGCAAATGGCATCTGGGAGATACCTATCCTTATCGTCCGGAAAATCGTGGATTTGAGATAGCAATTACTCATGGAGGGGGAGGAATTAGTCAGACTCCTTACTATTGGGGTAATGATTACTTTG
>CAZSTU010000161.1:0-6622 GCA_964609745.1 uncultured Halanaerobiaceae bacterium | reverse complement strand
TTTAGTACTTTATCATCTTTTGCTCCCCTTGTCAAGGGTATTATTTTGATTTTTTTTATATCAATTTTTTAGAACCTTCATGTCTATTTTTCTTTTTCTTGGCCCATCAAATTCACAAAAAAATATGCCCTGCCATCTTCCCAGTACAGGCTTTGCATCAGAAATTATAATATATTCGCTACAACCTATTAAACTACTTTTAATATGTGCCGCAGAATTCCCTTCAATATGTGAATAGTTATCTTCAAAAGGAATAACTTTATTTAATTCTTTAATTATATCACTTTTCACTGATGGATCAGCACTTTCATTAATTGTTATTGCAGCTGTTGTGTGAGGGACATAAAGAAACAAAACCCCTGAATCTATACTCTGATTATATATAATTTTTTCAATTTCCGGAGTAATATCGATTAATTCTACTCTTTTGTTTGATTTAACAGTTAATTGCTCCATAATATCACCCCTTTTGTTAATCAACCGGAACAATTTCAACATAACAAGTAATTGTTCCGGTTATGTTTATTAACTTCTAATCATTCTGGCGGGGACGCATAGTAGGAAATAATATAACATCTCTTATAGAATTAGAGTCAGTTAATATCATTACCAGCCTATCTATACCTATTCCAAGACCACCTGTTGGAGGCATGCCGTACTCCAGAGCCCGCACAAAATCTTCATCAAGAACCTGAGCCTCTTCATCTCCTAAGTCTCTTTCTCTTAATTGCTGTTTAAAGCGCTTTCTTTGTTCTACAGGGTCATTTAATTCAGTAAATGCATTTGCAATTTCCCAGCTATTAATAAATGCTTCAAAACGATATGTCATACGCGGATCATCTTCGTGTTTTTTAGCCAGAGGAGATACTTCTATGGGATAATCGATTATAAAGGTAGGCTGGATAAGATTTTCTTCAACTTTTTCTTCAAAAACTTCATTCATTATTTTTCCTCGAGTTTTTTCACCATCAATTTCTAAATCAAGATCGTCCGCAATTTTTTGGGCTTCTTCATCAGTTTCAATATCATCAAAATCAATATCAGTATATTTTTTAATTGACTCAACCATAGTCATCCTGGGCCAGGGTGGTGTCAAATCAATTTCTTTTTCCTCATATCGAATTTTAGTTGTTCCCAGAACTTTTTTTGCAGTGCTTACAATAATTTCTTCAGTAATATCCATCATATCATGATAATCTGCCTGAGCCTGATATAACTCCATAGTGGTAAATTCGGGATTATGTTTATAAGACATACCTTCATTTCTAAAATTACGATTTATTTCATAAACTTTTTCAAAGCCACCAACAATAAGCCTTTTTAAATATAATTCTGGAGCTATTCGTAAATACAAATCCATATCAAGAGCATTATGATGTGTTACAAAAGGTTTAGCACTAGCACCACCGGGTATGGGATGCATCATGGGAGTTTCTACCTCTATGAAATCTTTTTTTTCAAGAAAATTCCTAAATTCTCTTATAATTTCACTTCTCTTTATAAAAGTTTCTTTTACTTCTGGATTAACTATCAGATCAAGTGCTCTCTGTCGATATCTTAAATCTTTATCCTTTAATCCATGGAATTTTTCTGGAAAAGGACGTAATGATTTACTTAGTAATACAAATTCATTAATGTTAATAGATATCTGTCCTCTATTAGTTTTAAATACTTCTCCTGTAACCCCTACGATATCTCCAATATCAAGATCATTAAAAAATTCATAATTTTCCTCTCCAACCCGATTATATGAGACAAACAGCTGAATTTTACCATTGCTATCCATCAGGTCAGCAAAAGTAGCCTTACCATGTGTTCTAATTGCCATTAATCTCCCCGCAACTTTTACATCTTCACCTTTAAGCTTTTCAAAATCATCTATAATATTTTTAGTATAATGAGTAGTTTTATACTTTTTCGCATATGCCTTAATATTCGAATTTCTTAGCTTTTTAAGTTTTTCTCTTCTCTGTTTCATTAATTTATTCATATCTTCCATAGTTTATCCCTTCCCATTTCAATTATTTATTTGTTTTTTCAATAGATAATATTTCATATTTCATAATTCCAGAAGGAACTTCTACTTTAACTTCATCACCTATGTTATGCCCGATAATACTTTTCCCAATAGGAGACTCATGTGATATTTTGTTTTCCAGTGGGTCGGATTCAGCTGAACCCACTATTGTATATTCAAAAATTTCATCACTTTCTTTATCTTTTAATTTGACTGTAGTTCCAATATTAACAGTCTGGTCATTAACCTCATCGTCTTTTACCACCCGGGCCTTTCTCAACATATTTTCAATTTCTTGAATTCTACCTTCAATAAAAGCCTGTTCATTTTTAGCATCATCATATTCAGAATTTTCACTGATATCCCCAAAGTCTCGTGCAACCTTTAT
The DNA here is from genome assembly GCA_964609745.1 of uncultured Halanaerobiaceae bacterium. Taxonomy (GTDB): domain Bacteria; phylum Bacillota; class Halanaerobiia; order Halanaerobiales; family DATFIM01; genus CAZSTU01. Next base: position 4,217 of record CAZSTU010000161.1, on the reverse strand, counting down.
TCTTTTGGCAACTTCTCTTCTTTTTACATTTTTCAAATTTTGCAACTCTTTTTCTAGCTTTTCATAACCTTTTTCTGTTAATACAACTTCTTTTTTAGTATTATTTACATTATTAGCCATAAATTTCTAACCCCTTTATTAATTATTGAACAAAACATAAATAAGTGCCAAGAAAATAATTCTTGACACTACTTATTTCTTTTAGATTATTATTAATTATAATTTAATAGTTAATATTTGTCAAGAAACATAAATATAAAGTTTGTGTTAAAGTTTAGATAACGTACTCCCTGAGTAGTTACAAAACTGTCTTATATACCCTGTCAAAAACTCTCCTTCCCCTCTGTACAAAACAGTCTTTGTATCTTCTGGCCAAAAGGGTTTTCAATCTTAAAATAGAGATTTATTCCCCCTGATCTTTTCACATACCCCCCCATCTGCCGATAGGGATCTCTGGCAAAGATACTTTCCAGATTTTCTTCCATCATTTCCCGGAGTTCCCTTCCAGTCAATTCTACAACTGAGGGCAGTCTCTTGCTGTTTTTTATTTTTTCTCTGCTCACCCATCACCTGAAAGACCTGTAAAAACAAAATAATCATTATAAAATTACCATCTATTTTAAATTGTCCAGATTTTTTTAATTCTTCTTTTGAGATTTCACCTTTGGCATAGCGATGTCTTACTATTTCTTCCGGGCTATTTTCCTCTATTTTATAATTAACTTCTTCTCTATTATTAAACTGATCGCAGCCTTTATAACCTGGATTTGAATGTCTATATCATCATGCCTGTTATGATTATATTTATTATATCCTTTAAAAAAGTAATATGCAACTCCAATTATTACTATCCAGAAAATTATCGAAAATCCTCCACCCATCATAATTATCCCCCACTATTTCAAAAAGTTTTATTAACTAATACCATTCCTCAAGCTAATCCTGCATCATAAAAATTTCTGAAGCTGACTATCTCTAATACTTTGGGTTAGTAAATATACTTCTTGATGTCCATCTAATTCCTGCATTATCAACTGCTGTGACATCATTACTGATCCCATGTGATGAAAAATCATATCTTCTAAGAAAGCATAATCCAGTTCTTCGCCAATTAAGTCTTCATAATTACCCATCATCCAAAACCAGAACTAGGTTAAGCCAAAGCAATATTGGTTCCTGTAAAAACGATCAAGGAGTGAGGGTATCAGATAACTAAACTCCAACAATGGTATTCCTTAATTTAGGTTCAACTCTTTTTACTTTATTTAAATATCTTTCCAAATTTTCTATGGCGTAAATGTCCAATTTTCTTCGCTTACTACCATATTTTGCCCTAACTCCCTGACTGGTTACAAATACAACATCATATATTCTATCAAAATCAACCTCTTCTCCCTGTACAAATAATTTTTGAATTCTTTCACCCGCAGGATTTTCAATTTTAAAATAGAGATTAATCCCTGCTGAACGTTTGACGTATCCACCCTGCTGAGCATATGGGTCACGCGAAAATGTTCTTTCTAAATTGGCCTCCATCATCTCCCAGAGTTCTTTGCCGCTTAATTTAACTGTAGAAACCGGGGGATTAACAGGTATAATATTCCAGAGATCATTTTGGGTAATAGGGCCAGGTACAACTGGCGCCCCATATCTCCAGCCATTAGAAAAGGCCATTTCTGCACCTGTTAGCTCAAGTAGTGAATCCAATAATAAATTATCCATTGTAGATTCCATTACCAGATTGCGGTTTAGGGCAATATCTGTATAGCCGAGAACTTCATTTAATTTATCTCGGTGTGGTTTAATAATCTTTTCTATTTCTGCTTTAATTTCTTCATCCTCAGCAATGTTTTTTTCAACTGTTAATAACTGGTGCCTGAAATTAACCACCTTCCTGTTATCTATTTCCAGATCAAGCCTGCCGACAAATGACCCATGACAGCCTGATTGAATAATTATAGTATCATTAATTAAGGCAGGTTTGTGGACTCTATTATGGGTATGACCGCTCAGCAAAACATCAATCCCGTCAATTTCTTTAGCAAGTTTTGACTCCTGAGGAAAGCCAAGGTGTGACAAAACAACTACTAAATCTACCTTCTTTTCCTTTCTTAATTTATCAATATAATAAGGAAGTTCCTTATTACCCATGGTAAAATAAGTTCCTTTACTAAACCAGTCCGGCATCACTTTGTCAATAATCGTAGCGGCAATACCTATTATTCCAACCTTGAGCCCGTTATACTCTTTAATCAAATAGGGATCAAAAAGTAGCTCATCACTTTTTTCATCATAGGCATTAATTGCCAGCATGGGATAATTAATTTTTTCAGTAATTTCCATAAATCTTTCCGGACCATAACCAAACTCCCAGTGAGCAGTCATGCCTTCAAATCCCATCTTATTAAGTACTGGTACCATTGCCTTTCCTTTAGAATTAACTGCAGCAAAAGTGCCATGAATGGTGTCTCCATTATCCAGTGTCAGCACCTGATTGTTCTTTTCAACTTTAATATGTTTGATTAAAGTAGCAATCCGGGCATAACCACCTACCTCTTTATACACTGCTTCCTTTCCCCTCCAAAATAACTCCTGATGACTTTCCAGATAGGCATGAGTATCATTAATCTGAAGTAAAGTTAAATTTTTACTCATCTTATTACCTCCATATTGGTTTTAAGTTGTTAGAAGTAATACAAACGCATTAATACTGAGTATCACCAGTACTAGCCAGCTGAATATTTTTTCGGAAATATAATTATAAATTTTAATACCAAGCCATGCACCTAAAAACAAAGCAGGCATTAATATTAATGCTTCTAATAATAAAGGAAAAGTAAAGGAGCCCGCTACTAAAACAACCATTAAACGATAAAACATTAAAGTACCAAAAAAGGCAGTAAAAATAGCTTTCATATGTTCACTCTCCCAGAAACCTGCAGCCACCATAAAAGCACCATAAATAATCATGGGAGGTCCCGGAATAGCAACTGCGCCACCCAAAATACCGGCTATAAATCCAGCTATAACCGCACTTTTCCAGCCCGGATTAAAATTCTGTTTTTTAAGCCAGACTCTAAAAAAATCAAGCCTTTTGAAAAATATAATTAAAATTACGGCCAATATTAATGTAATTCCAATCGCTATTCTAAACTGTGATTCACTAAAAGAACTAAATACATGGATACCAAGCGGCATTCCAAATACTAGCCCGAATACCGGAAAAAACCAGTCCTTTATTACAAATTTATCCCTCACACTCCACCAGACTCTAAAATTACTAACAACAGCAATCAGGCTAAATATAATTGAGGCTGAAGCCGGACTGCGAAATAATGGCATTAAACCCATTGAAACCTGCGCCAGTCCAAAGCCCGCTATCCCATGAACTAAGGTCCCAAGTGTAATAACCAAAAAAGTTAATGAAGTTTCTATTAGATTAATAATAAAAACCACCCCGTACAAATTTAATATTTAATTTAGATTTGTTATTTTTATTAATTTTAAGCGTTTTTCATAATTGCTCTAATATAAAGAGGTAAAGAACTCCCAGCTTTCAAAATGAAGTTTTTAATAGGCTTAGTTTAGACAAAAATATATCAATGTCATAAAAACTTGTCCCCTGTACCCTATATAAGTCATTCTAGGCACAGGGGACAAACAAGCATCCGGGGAGCTGCTGGTGGAGATTCAGGATTATGTTTACTTATTATAAAGAGAGCTTTCGTGGGACAGGTGGTTAAACAGGCCCCATCACCAATACAATCATCTGGTCTAAAAACTTTTGCTGTTCCATTAACTATTTCCAGAACATTGCACCTATCTTTTTGCACAGACTAACACAATTACCACAGGCCATACACCGCAGAGAATTAATTTCAACTATATCTCCAGTCAAACCATGGCAGTTTAACCTCCCATGCCTCCCCGGTCAATGCCCTTAAATTTCTTCGTCATACCTAACCATGGGTGGAGGTCAGTTTAAACAATTTTATAATCCCATACATCACTGTTTTCTTATATTATAGTTATTTCCGATAAACTATATTCTGTTTTCCCAATCCTGCAAATCTGAAAATTATCTTTTCTCATGCTCCTAACCCCAACTAATTCAAAGGTCACATATATTTACATAAAATTAAAGCCCACTAAAATGGCGGCAAAAAATCCAGAAACGATTAATAATATATATTCACTCTTGAAAATCTTCTCTGTTT
>CAZSTU010000160.1:0-6645 GCA_964609745.1 uncultured Halanaerobiaceae bacterium | reverse complement strand
ATTTAGAACTGTCACAAAAATGCCTCCCCTGCAGTTTATACTCTATTCTACAAATATATTTTCCTCACAAAAAACATTATCTGCAGACAACTTTGAAACCCGAGAACTATCACTTACAATTATATCCATTTTTCCTTTACCTAAATTCTGGTTTATTAAATTATTAACTTTTAAATAAGTGGCAATACAAACAGCAAGTTCAACAGAAGAATTAATCAATTCCACCTCAGGCCCCATAAATTCAGATATAACTGGCATTAAAAAAGGAAAATGAGTACAGGCCAAAATCAAAACTTCTATATTTATATTTTTTAACTCACTTAAATATTCTTCGACAATATTTTTTATTCCGGGACCGGCAAGTTCACCCTTCTCCACCATTGTAACAAATAGGGGACAGGCTTTAGAATATACTTTTAGACCATTTGCCCTTAATATTTTTTGGTATCTTCCACTATTTATAGTACCTTCTGTACCTATTATACCAACTCTCTTAATATTATCCAATTTTGCTACTCTCTGCACCACAGGCTGTATTGTCCCCATAATGGGAATATTATAATATTTTTTAACTTCTTTCATCACAGCCGTAGAAGCTGTATTACAGGCAATACCAATTATTTTAACCCTATATTTTTTTAGTAAATAATCAATAATTTTATATACATATCCTTTTATCTCAGTAAACGGTTTCGGCCCATAGGGTAAATGTAAAGTATCACCATAATATACGATTTTCTCTTCGGGTAAAATTAATTGAAGCTCCCTCGCTACGTTTAATCCCCCCATCCCGGAATCAAGCAAAGCTATGGAGGACTCTTTATTTTGCAATAAGACGTCTCCTCCCTATTTATAATTAATGATTCTCCTACAAAAAAATTTCAAGAAATTGTTTTCAACATCAATCAACTTATTTTTGCACAATGCCTTCATTAAATACCAGTGGTCCGCTCAGGTCCATATGCCCGACCAAGGTCTCCTGCTCTTCACCTTCGATCATAATCATAACTTCCTCCAGCTCTGAAAACTGAGTCAAAGTATTAACTATGGAATATACTGTCAATCTTTCTCCTGTACTTCCACCCCAGTGATTTTCAATAAGTTCTTGATTAAAATTAACCTTTATTAATTCATCTTTTATATTAATATCAATTAATTGAACATCTTCAGGTATAGTTTCTCTTAATGTAGAATCATTGGGACCCTCTATTAAACTATCAATAACATTACGGTAAAAGTCACTGCCATCATCTTCTATCTTCCTTTTTTCCGGTTTTAAATACATGGCATCATTGGTGGCAAAATAGAGATCTACCTCAATTTCTGATACATCATCATCCTGTTGACTTTTTCTATCTATTCTCCTTATTGTTAAAAACAAGGCAGCAAAGAGAATAATTATAATAATACTTACGAATATAATTTTCTTATTATTATTCATTTTAATTACTGGCCTCCATATTGTTTTTTTCCATGAATTCCACTATACCATCTGCTATTGACCTGGCAACCCGTCTTCTAAATAATTCAGAATCAAGTAAACTCTCTTCATGGGAATTTGATAAAAAGGCAACTTCTGTTAACACCGAGGGCATGGTGGTATTTTTAATAACATAAAAGTTATCCTTTCTAATCCCTCTATCTTCTAATTTTATTTCTTCCATTAAACTACTGTGTATTCTCTGAGCCAGATTCATATCCAGTTCCGGGCCATTCAAGGATATATATGTTTCTGTACCATTTGAGTATGAATTCCTGGCTGCATTGGCATGGATACTCACAAACAAACCGGCATTTTCATCTTCAGCAATTTTTACCCTTTCCGGCAAAGATATGAATTCATCTCTATCTCTGGTCAGTTTAACATTATAACCCGAATCTGACAAACGACTATCAACTTCTCTGGCGAGATTTAAAGTAATATCCTTTTCCCTTACACCTGAAGGGCCAATGGCTCCTGGATCAAAGCCACCATGACCGGCATCAATTATTATCAAATCACCAAACTTTTCATCATCTTTTTCAAAAAGCGGTAAGGCAATTTCAATACTGTCATCACGGGATTTTGAGTTTATATCATAACCATAGAATTCATCAAGTTCAAAAACTATTCTAAACCTTTTTTCTTCACCTTCCTCAAATATACCAGTATTTATTTCCTCAATAATCCCCTCAGCAGAAGGAAGGTCCAGTTCCTGTTTATCTATATCCAGATCTCTGATATCAACAACTATCCTGTGGGGATCCGAAAATTTTCTTACCTCATAGTCAACTTTTCCACTTAGATCTATTTTTATGTTATTGTAATCATCATCTTCAGAAAGCATAATATCCCTTATGCCTTTTTGAAAAGAAATTGTATGATGGTAACCATCTTCACTTTCCTCTTCAAGCCATTGATAATTAACCTCTTTATTTAAATCGGCAACAATTCTTATCGTTTCACGATCAAATCTTGAGGTACGGATAGAGTTCAATATATCATCATTATATTCAATTTTATCTTTGAAGTTACTTCCCCTTCGAGCATTATTTAAATTTATGACAAGCCTGTAAGGATCATTTAACTCAAATATCTCTGGTTTAAGTGACCTATTTGATTCAAAGGAAATTGCTCTTTTATCCTCATTATAGTTGAGGTTACTGAGGTTACTTTTTTCTCCTGGTTTTAAAGATATAATATTTCCCTTTTCAGAACCTGTAATATTAAAGTAATAATCACCCTTTAAGTCACCAATTATTCTCAGGTCATGCGGGTTTTCTTTATGTGGTTTAACTTCAATATTTTCTATATATTCGTTTTCTTTCAAATTCTCGGTAAAATCCTCAGCCATTAAAGAGGGGATATCAACTATTATACGTCTGGGATCATCAATATATGTAATTTCTGGCTCTTTGACAATACCATCTGTCTTAATATTTAATTGCTCATCTTCCCAGGCTATTTTTTCCAGATTGGGCATTAAGTTAATCACAATTCTATTATCTTTTTCGTCAATTTCAGCTTCTTCAGAAAAAGGCAGATGTTTTTCTGAGTTAATTATAAAGCGTAAATCCTCTTTTTTAGAAGAACGTTCAATCTGAAGGTCATAATCATCACTACTTATCCCATCCAGAAAACCACTGGAAAGTTCTGCCCTGTCGATTTCTATAACAAGTTGATTGCTTTTTTCAGTATCCTTGATTTCATAGGATGAAAGAGAAGAAGCCTCTATACTAATAGCACTGCCCTCTTCCTCCCAGCCTATTCCTTTAATAAGAGTCTCAGGTTTATATATATAAAGATTGTTATCATCTTCTTCTTCAGTTACAACATAATCAAATGCATCCATAACATATTTGCCGGGTAAAAAAGCGCTGCCCTCGTCAACAAGCAAACCCTTATCTGTTTTAAAAGTTGTATCATTTATCTGTAAATAAAGATTACCTACCATCATCTTTACAATATCATCATCTTTACTTAATTCAACGGATTTTATACTCTCCTGCCATTTAAGGTCAGCATCTATTAAATCAGACAAAAAGCGGGCCTGCAAATATACATATCCATTATCGACTAAAATCACATCTTCTTTATCTATTTCTTCCCCATTAAAATAAATATTATAATCAGCAGCAACAGTATTTACATTAAAATAAAAAAACATTGCTATAAATAATAATATAATAAAGCAGACCCATTTTCTCTTCAACTTCTTGCTTCCTCCTTTATTTTATATATATAAATCTATTAAAAGCCCTCTTATTTCATCGATTTTTTTGACCACCTGTAATACATCAGCCTGGTCTTTTAAAAATAAATCATGCAAAGTATCAAGGTTTTTATTTACTTTCTCCACAATGGTGTAAGTCTTTAAATTTCCCGCTCCATCCCAGCTAAAGGATTGTTTGGCTTTAACAAATTCCTTTTGTATTAACCGTAAAAAGTCCTGTACCCGTCTCTTATATTCAAATAAATCCTCCTTGTCAAGGGATTTTTTTAATTTCTCCCCCTGTACATCTACAATTTCCAGCAGTCTGTCAAGGCGGTCTTTTATTTCTTTTTGTTCGATTTTTGACAGGTGTGCTTTAAAGTCTTCTCTGGGCCTGGACGGTTCCGGCCGTTCACTCTTTTTATTATTTTTTTTACGAACAGGTGAAAAACCTCTATCTTCGATTTTCATTATAAACGCACCTCTTATGAGGGTACTACTAATATATTTCGATAAAATAAGCTGTTTTTCCTGCCTTAATTTTAAGTAAGTAAAAATTAAAACAAAAAACCTGACAGTATAATTTAATAATTTATACTATCAGGTTTAATGTGAAGCATTTAATTTAGAATTCCTTCAAAAAAAACTTTTTTTATACTATCCTCCACCGTGGAGAGGGGGAATTCATCACTGAAAAGAAGCCAGTGAAATGAAGCTGAACTCATCATTCCAAAAAGTCCGGAACTTATAGTTTTACTATCCACCTCACAAAATTCACCACTTTCAATACCCTCTTTTAAAATATCGATATATATCACAATGTATTTTTCCCTTAATTTATGTATTTGTTCACGAAGACCTTCTCTGTGACTCCATATTTCTCTAATATAAAAATCAAAAAAGTCAAGATGATTATAAAAAAACTCAAGCTGAGCTTCAATACCAAAATGCAATTTTTGTTCAGGAGTTTCCCCTTTTTCAATTTCACATTTTACCTTATCAATCAGTTCTTCTGTGCCCCGTTCCAGTAAAAAATCAAGTAACATTATTTTACTATTGAAATATAAATAAAAAGTTCCTTTCCCCACTCCCGCTTCTGAGGCAATTTCTGACACAGTAGTTTTATTAAAACTTTTTTCCTTAAAAATTTCAATTGAAGCTTCACAAATTCTCCTTTTTTTATCCTCTAGATCGGAGAATAAACTGTGTTGATTGTTCTTTTCTGACACTCCTCTTTCACCTCCAGCAGGTACACTTCAATAATGTAAAATAATACATTGATAATCATATCAAAAAAGATAAAACGTGTCAAAAAAATGACAATTTTCGCAAACCCCTCCCTCCTTATGAAATACAATAAAACTGACCGGTCAGTTTTATTGTAAAATATTTTTGCATTTATGTCAAATAAGCCCCACCCTGGAGGATGAGGCTATATGACAAATTTATTTTAAATATTTATTAAACCAGCAAAGCATTTCGTTCAGCCGCCTTATCCTCTGTTCAGGTCTGCCACCCCGGGAAAGTTCGTGATTTTCACCTTTAAAAAGGCACAACCTGCTCTCAACCCCGTGGTATTTTAAAGCTGTAAACATCTGCAAACCTTCAGTAAGCCAGCAGCGGTAATCCTGCTCGGAATGTATAAATAAAGTTGGAGTATTTACATTATCCGCATATTTGAGGGGAGAACCATCCCACAATTTTTCCATATCTGACCAGGGAGTTGCACCTTTAAATTGATCTTCAACAAAGAAGTAGCCAATATCAGTGGTCGCAAACATGGATATCCAGTTGGCAATACTTCTCTGAGATACAGCAGCCTGAAAACGATCCGTATGACCTATAATCCAATTAGTCATATAGCCTCCATATGAACCCCCAGCTACTCCCAGGCTGGATTCATCGATAAAATCAAAGCGTTCCAGAGCAGTATCCATAACTTCCATAATATCCATATAATCTCTTGTCCCATAATTGCCTCTTATATCAGCAAAATCATTTCCCCGTCCATCACTACCACGGGGATTACTAAAGATTACGGCATAACCAGCACTGGCCAGCACCTGAAACTCATGAAAAAATATAGTCCCATAGACGGATTTTGGTCCCCCATGAATTTCCAGTACTGCAGGATATTTTTTGCCTTCCTTAAAATTCACAGGTTTCATGATCCAGGCATCAATATCCGTTCCATCTGAAGCCTTTACTGCAAAATACTCCGGAGTGGAAAGCATCTTATCTGCCAAAATGTTTTCATTAAATTTGCTTAACTGTCTTTCACCTTCCGGGGTCAGTAAATACAATTCCTGCAATTTATTTTCTCTAAAAGCAACATACACCACTTTATCTTCATATACATCAAACATATCAACAGACCCCGGCTCTTCTATCAGCTGTATTACATTATTATCTTGAAGATAATAGAGATGAGAATTATAGCCATCTGTACTGACAAAATAAAACCTATCATTCTCTACTGCCTTTGTCTTGCCTGTTCCATAACGCGAATCATTTCCCACAGAAGACCATAGACTCTGATCAAAATCATCTGTCAGTTGAACTAATTCACCTTTTTCAATATCATAAAGAAATATATCAGGATTAGTATTTAACCCTATTGTCTCCATTTCACCTGCAGTTACATATATATTATTATTATCCTTAAAATTTACAGCATCTATTCTCCAGTTTTTATCACAGAGCAGGGTCAGGCTCCTGCTTTTTTGGTTGAAATAATATAGATTGCTAGAAACAGGTGCTTTGTCTTCAAAATAATTCATATTTAAACAGATATGATTACCTTGAACATCAAAATCCTCAATATTGTATTTATCTTCAATTAATTCCTCAACATCCCCGGTAGATAAATCCAGACGGAAAAGGTGGGTGCGGTAACCATCTGTAAAACCACTGCCATTTTGCCAGTAGGGTATTTCTTCAAGTACTTCGTATT
>CAZSTU010000159.1:1323-6681 GCA_964609745.1 uncultured Halanaerobiaceae bacterium | reverse complement strand
CCGGGAACACTTAAAAGGTTAAGGATCGTCAGGTTATTATTGGTAAGTTACAAAAAAAAGTTAATGAACCTACAACTGCCCCTGAAGCGGTTGATGCCGAAGCACAACAAACGAAGGCTATTTCGGGGGTTGTAAGTAATGAGGAAGGGGAGACACTTCCCAACGTAACGGTTATTGTAAAAGGAACAACAATTGGGGTTACCACCGATTACGATGGAAACTATTCGATTGATGTTCCCCAATCTGCCGAAATATTGGTGTTCTCATTTGTTGGGATGGAACCAAAGGAAGTTGACATTGATGGTAAAACCAATATTGATGTTGTGCTTAAAGAGGAGATATTGGGGCTGGAAGAAGTAATAGCTGTGGGTTATGGTGTTCAAAAGAAAAAGGACCTTACCGGAGCTGTAAGTGTTGTTAAAACTGAAGAAGTATTACAGACTATTGTTAAAAACACAAAGAAAACATCTGATGTTGTTGGAGAAATAGCTGCTTCTCTTAAGGAACAAAATTCAGCTGCTGATGAAATAAATAATTCGGTGGAAGAATTAAACCAGGTTACCCAGCAAAATGCCTCCCTGGTAGAAGAAATTGCCAGTTCCAGTGAAAATATGAATAGTGAAGCTGTGGGTCTTTCTGACCTGGTAGAACAATTTAAACTATCAGACTCACAGAACCAGAATAAAAGAAGAGAAAGCAGACAGCAAAAATCGAAAAATGGAGAACAAAAAACAGCCCGGAGAGAAGCGGCCGCCAGCTCTGAAAATGGTGGTAGCAATCAGGATAATGATTTTGATTTTGATGAATCTGATTTTGATAAATTTTAATCAAAGAGAGGTGATATAGATGGCACAACAGGGCATCAATCAGGAAAGTGAGACCCTTAAAATATTAAACCAGCAGTTATCCAATGTCTCCACGGAAAATCAATTTGTAGCCTTTCAGATAGGCGGGGAAACCTATGGCATTAACATAATGCTGGTTCAGGAAATTATCCGTTATAACCAGCCTACCCGGGTTTATAATGCCAACCCTGTTATCAAAGGTCTGATTAATTTCAGGGGTCAGGTCATCCCTATTATCGATATGCATAAGAAATTCAACCTGGGTGAACAGGAATACGACAAATATACAGTGGTTATTGTCTTTGAAGCAGGTAATAAGACTATGGGTATGGTTGTTGACCGGGTTTCAGATATAGTCAGTTTTGGTGATGAGGATATTCAGGTCGTGGACCAGGAGTTTGCTGATGATATCAAAACCGAACATCTACAGGGTATTGCCAAGGCAGAAGATGAGATAGTATTTTTGCTGGATCCTGAAAGAGTACTCTCTTTTGAAGAATTGAAGGAACTTGAGGGAAAAGAAGAAGTACAGGAGTTTGAAAAAGAGGTTAGTGAGGATGACAGTTAAAAATTTAACAAATTAATAAATGGGGGGTTTAAAGTGGAAACAACTAAGAATATTATAAATGAAGAAAAGGTAGTGATAAGTCCTGAAGGCGAAATTGATTTTACCAATTCTCAAACTTTAAAGAGGGAACTGCTGGATTTATTCAATGATGGTTACAAAGATGTAATAATAGACTTCGGTGATGTTGAAGGTATAGATAGTTCTGGACTGGGGAAATTGTTGCTTTTTCACAAAAAGCTCAAAGAAAAAGAAGGGAAATTAACCATCAGAAATATTCAAAGTGAGTATATTAGAAATATGTTTGATATGATCCACCTGCATAAGGTGATAGAGATAGAGGATTAAGAGGTGGTTTTTTTGAGTTCAAAAATTAGTGAACAGATGCAGTTAACTGAAAAAGAATTATATGTAGTGGGTATAGGTGCTTCTGCCGGCGGTCTGGATGCTCTCAATAGATTTTTTGAGAGTATGTCGGACCATCCCGGTATGGCCTTTGTGATTATTCAGCATCTATCTCCTGACCATGAGAGTCATATGGTGAATTTGCTGTCTAAAAGAACAAAAATGAAAGTTCGTGAAATCGAGGATGGGGTAGAAATTAAAGCTAATACAGTTTATATAATCCCACCCCGAAAAAATTTAATTATCCATGATGAAAAACTATATCTCAAGGAATTAAAGAAAAAGGAGAAAAGATATCTTAACCTGCCCATAGATGAATTTTTTAAATCTTTGTCAGAAGATAAGGGCAATAAAGCTGTGGGTATTATTCTCTCCGGTACCGGCAGCGATGGGGTGCGCGGTATCAGGGCTATCAAAGAAAATGAAGGAATGGTAATGGTCCAAAAAAAGGATACAGCCAAGTTTAATGGAATGCCCGCCAATTCCATAGCCACCGGTATTGTTGATTATATTCTTCCTCCTGAAAAAATGGGAGAAAAATTAGTAAAATTTATAAGCCATCCTTATGTAACAAATAAAAAGGATAGTGTTGTCAAAAAGCAAGATAAGAAAAATGAAAATACAATGACTAAAATACTCTCACTTGTTAAAGATAAGGCAGATATAGACTTTTTTCAGTATAAAGAAAGTACAGTTATGCGTCGTATTGAAAGAAGAATGATTATTAATCAGATAAAAAAACTGGATCATTATTATTCATTTTTACAGCAATCAGATTTTGAATTAAAAACTCTGGCCCGGGAATTATTAATTGGAGTGACGAACTTTTTTAGAGATGAAGAAGCTTTTGCAATAATTCAGAATGAGGTAATTCCAAAACTGATAGAAAATAAAGATGATAGTTCGGAAATACGCATCTGGGCTGCAGGTTGTTCTACTGGTGAAGAAGTTTATTCTCTGGCAATATTATTTATGGAATATCTGGAAGAACACCGTGGCAATGAAAAAGTAAAAATATTTGCCACAGATATTCAGGAAGATTTACTCCGCAAGGCCAGTATAGGGAAGTATCCCGGCAGTATAGTTGCTGATGTATCCCCTGAGCGCTTAAAAAGGTTTTTTGCAAAAGAGGGGAAAATGTACAGGATTAATAAAAATATACGGGAAATGGTTATATTTTCTAAGCATGACCTAACGAGTGATCCTCCCTTTCACAAAATAGATTTAATTAGCTGTCGCAATCTATTGATTTATCTTAAACCCGGAATACAGCAAAAAATCATCTCAAATTTCAAATTTTCATTAAATAATAAAGGATATTTATTTTTGGGATCAAGTGAAACTCTGGGAGAAATGTTTAATAATTTTAAGGTAATAAACAGCAAATGGAATATATTTCAATGCAAAAAGTGTAATAGCAGTTTAAATGAGATTAATCAGGAAGGTTTAGGTTCAGGTACGGCAAATGTTAAACCCCGAAAAGGTAATAAAATATTGAAAAATAATCAGACTCTGGATAAAAAAACTCAAAAAACAAGAATAGAGGATAAAATAAAGTTAGTTTTATTACAAAATCAACTATCTGATACTATAGTTATTGATGAAAATAATCGTCTAATATATCTTGTAGGAGATATAAATCAATATTTTAATTTTCCTCAGAACAAGGTCAGTTTAAATGTAATAGATATGTCACCTGAAGGTTTAAAACAGGCTTTAAATATTGCTATTAATAGAATGAAACGAGATCAGGAAGATATAATTTACAGAGGGGTGGAATTTAACAAAGATAATATATCAATTGAAGTTGATCTTCATCTCAGCAAGCTGGAGATGAAGGAATTTGAAAGAGAATTAATCTCTATAAGATTTATAGAAAAATCAACCCAAAAAAATAAAGAGGTAAAAGAAAAGGAATTTGAATATAATGAGGATGAGCATGCCAGACAGAGGATAAGAGATCTTGAACAGGAACTGGAATATACCAGAGAAAACCTCCAGGCTACAATTGAAGAACTTGAAACCTCCAATGAGGAGTTACAGGCTACCAATGAAGAACTTATGGCATCAAATCAGCAACTGCAGAGCACCAATGAAGAGCTGGAGTCAGTTAATGAAGAACTTCTTACCGTCAATTCCGAACACCAGCAAAAAATAGAAGAATTAACAAGGTTAAATAATGATATGGACAACCTGCTGGAAAGCACCAATATAGGAACAATCTTTCTTGATGAAGATCTTTGTGTGCGGAAATTCACCCCGGTGGTCAAGAAAAACATAAATTTAAGGGAAAGAGATAAGGGACGGCCTCTGGAAGATATCTCCTCAAACATAAATTATGATAATCTGGTGGAAACTGCCAAAAAGGTCATGGCAGAAGGCATTAAAGTTGAAGAAAAAATACAGACTGATGATGGTGACTGGTACCTGATGAAAATCATGCCCTATTTGACCAGAGAAAATAAAACTTCTGGTACTATTATTACTTTTATTGATATCAACACACTACAGGAGCGAACAAAAGAACTGCAGAAACTGTCATATGCTGTGGAACACAGTCCATTTATTATTGTGATTACAGACAAAGAGGCTACTATAACTTATGTTAATCAGACATTTTGTGAAATAACAGGTTATGAGGAAGATGAGATTATCGGGGAAAATACCAGAATACTTAAATCAGGAGAAACTCCCCCGGAGGTTTATAGATATCTCTGGCAGGAAATAAAACTCGGCAATAAATGGCAGGGAGAATTTATCAATAGACGTAAAGATGGTGATTTATATGAGGAAATAGCTTATATATTTCCCTTACTAGGTGAGAATGAAGAAGTGACCCATTATGTAAAATTCAGTGTTTTACCTGAGCAGATGGGGTAGCCCATCTTTTTGAGGGGGGTTAGGCATGAATGAGAAACGCAATTTACGTAAATTGGCAGAGAAAAAGTTATCCAAAAAAGATCTGGATTACAGTGATAAAGAGGATATGAAGGATATTCTTCATGAACTCCAGGTCCATCAGCTTGAACTGGAACAGCAGAATCAAGAAATGAAAAAGATCCAGGAAGAACTGGTCAAAATGCGGGATAAATACCATCTGTTATTCGAAATGGCGCCAATTGCTTATTTTAATTTTAATAACAAAGGGGTTATTTTGAACAGTAATTTAAAGGCAGCCAGAATGCTTAAGGTTGAAAAAAAGCATCTAATATATAAACCCTTTATAATTTATCTGCCATCTTCCTCTCAGGAGCAGTTTTATCAACATCTTAAAACTGTTGTAGAAGATAAATCTTATAAAAGAAGTGAACTGGAATTGAAAAATAAAAAAGGCGAAATTCGGGAAGTTCTTCTGGAAAGCAATTATATTGTAGATGAAGATTATATACATTCTGCTGTTATAGATATTACTGAACGTAAAAATATGGAGAAAAAGTTAATTGAAAGTCAGCACTACAATGAGTCAATAGTTAAGGCTATTCCTGATATAATAATAAGAATTGACACCAGTGGTATTTTCGAAGATGTTATAACAGGAAAAAA
>CAZSTU010000159.1:0-1223 GCA_964609745.1 uncultured Halanaerobiaceae bacterium | reverse complement strand
AATGACAGGGTGGAAAAAGAAGAGATTATACAGGATTACACTGTAGAGCTTGAATTAAAACAAATGGAACTGGAAGACCTCTATCATAAACTGGATAAAGAAATTAATAAAGCAAAAAGAATACATGAAAAAACCATTACCTATAAAGATCCTGATATTGTTGATATATCTTTTTCTTCCTATTATCAACCTGCTGAAAAAATGGGGGGAGATTTTTATGATATTATCCGCAGTGATAATAAGATAGTATTCTATGTTTCTGATGTTACAGGCCACGGTCTGGATGCAGCCATGTTGAGTAGTTTCATTAAAAGTACTGTAAATAGTTATGTTGCTGCAGTGCCGGAGAAAAAAATAACACCAACCGCTATTATAAAATTCCTGGCAGCTCAATTTTGCAAAGAAGATTATCCTGACGACTATTTTATATGTATTAATCTGGCTGTTCTTAATCTTGATAATTACAAATTACATTATAATCAACTGGGTATTCAGGATCCTATCATTAAATGTAATAAAAATGGTGAAAAAGAAAAACTTGTCAACAAAGGACTTCCCATATCAACACTTTTTTCTGAAGAGTTGCTTGAATTTGCGGCAAAAACTGTTGAACTTAAACCCGGTGATACCGTTGTGCTTAATACAGATGGTATTACAGAACAAAAGGTGAATGGAGACTATTATTTGAATAGATTTCACGAAGTAATATGTAAATATTCGGGCAATCCTACCTGTGTTATTTCACAGAATATTAAAGAAGATTTTTATGACTTTAATGGTTCATCTCAAGGAGATGATGATATAACTTATCTTATTTTGCAGGTTAAACCTGAAGACAAAAAAGAATATGATTTCAAAATAAAAAGCAGAGAAGATGATGTCAAAAAACTCAGGGGCAAAATAAAAAAAATAATACCTTCAACTTACAATGGCGATATGATGGTAATGGGTATTCATGAGCTTGTAGTTAATGCTCTTGAACATGGTAATAAATTTGACGAAAGCAAAAATATTATGATAAAGATAATGATAACTGATGATTATTTTTATGCTGTAATTGAGGATGAAGGTCCGGGTTTTGGCTGGGAAAGTGCCTTAAACAAAAAGGTTAATATTAAAAAATTATCTGATAGTGGTAAGGGACTTATGATGGTCAGAGAAGGCTGTGATCATATTTCTTTCAATCAAAAAGGGAATAGAGCTTATCTGGTTAAATTTTTTTA